>JADDYF010000193.1 GCA_015712185.1 Bacteroidales bacterium | reverse complement strand
AGGAACTATAAGGAAGTAACTCCACCAACAGAATTGCTGAAAAAAATAGTTGAAATAGCAGGATTTGCTCCCGGAAGTCCGCATCACCGAGTAGGATGGGTAAGGGAAACGACAATCGTGACGGGAGAGGATAATATGAAAATCATCAGGAATATGACCGCGGATTATATACAAAAAACAATCAGGCTCCTGAATAGCTGGTATCTCAAAGCATTGGCTAATTTTTCAGAACTGGCAAAAGCTGGAGTAGGGGTAGTTCCTGACTTGACAATGAGATTGGACGAATACAGGAATGGAAAAGACTTAATAATATACAATGCTCCTGCCGCGATATTCTTCCATGCCCCTAAATTCTCTTCAACTCCACAGACAGATTGTGATACTGCATTACAATTGGTACAGCTTTATGCCGAATCATTTGGTCTGGCAACTTGTTGGAATGGTTTAATACAGGGGGCAGCTGCAGGTGATCATTTGAAAGGATTTACAAAGCTCGCCGAATTTCTCCAAATTCCGGGTGAAAATAAATGTTCTGCAGCCATGACGATAGGTTATCCTTCTGTTTCCCTGCATAGTATTCCGGAAAGGAAAGTTGATATTACTTTGATTAATGGGAACCTTTGATGGATGCAAAAGGTAGTCAAATACAATCTTTCCCATTCCAACCTCCATTTTGTTAATTTCGGAACTCAATCCAATAATTTAACAAAAAAACACTCCCATCAATTAAAAGATGAAGGTGTTTATGGTTTTTTGTCGGGGTGAGAAGACTGCTCGTCCCCCTGACGCGGGACTCGCGGACTTCCAGGGGGCGGCTAAAAAGAAAAAACCTTTCAGTCGCTTCGCTCCTTACGGTCTTTGTTTTTCCTTATGCTTCTGAAAGCAAGCTTTCATCGCGTTGGAAAAACAAAGCCCTTCCCGCCATCCAGCGGGAAAGGCTTTTTCTTTTGTCGGGGTGAGAAGACTCGAACTTCCGACCTCCACGTCCCGAACGTGGCGCGCTAACCAACTGTGCTACACCCCGATATTTTTTTCATACCCGAACTTCCGACCTCAACAGCCTGTCCCGCGTCAGCGGGATCCCGAACGTGGCGCGCTAACCAACTGTGCTACACCCCGGAAATAAAATTCAAAAAGGCAAAAATAATAAAAAAACGTTGCTTTCGATATAATTAGGAAGTTGCTGGTTACTAGGTGCTGGTTACTAGTTAATTACGTTTCCCAGTTGGATTCCACGTATCGAATGAAACTGTTAATCATTTTACCAAGGTTCAAATATCCAGGAAGTAGTTCATGAAAATCAGGTTTGTCGGGATAAAGACAGATGATCATCTCAAGTTGGCTATTGGCTTCATCGCAGGAAGATTGAGCATAAACCAGGAACCTTACAAACTCTGGTTTATATCTCCGCCGGCCATATCCCTCAGAAATCTGATCCTTGACACTTTTTGAAGATCTTCGTATCTGACTGCCTTGTTCGTAAAGTTCAAATGCCGATAGTTTAAGCGAAGCAAAATGAACCTTTCTTGCCAACTCAAAGGCAATCCGGTAAATTTCCAAATCTTTATAACTGCTCATATAAAATAGATTAGCACGAACAAATGAGACAAACTATAAGGATAATAAATAATATTACAACCAGCAACCAGCAACCAGCAACCAGCAACTTAGATTAAAAGAATTTTAGCATCTTTACATTCCAGATCATCTCATATCAATGACTAACCAGAAACGTATCCTTTCAATCGACATAATGCGCGGGCTTACCCTGCTCCTTATGCTGTTCGTTAACGACCTCAATATGAGAGTCGCCCCTAAATGGCTCGGCCATATGGAAGCAAACTTCGACGGAATGGGCCTGGCAGACTGGGTATTCCCGGGATTCCTGTTCATCGTAGGCATGGCAATCCCTTTTGCATTCTCCAGGAGATTTACAAAGGGCGAATCAATAGCTGATATCAGCAAACATATAGTCACCAGATCAGTCAGCCTTCTTATCATCGGTGTCCTCATGCTTAACACCGGCAGAGTCAATCCCGAACTTACAGGAATGAGCACAGACCTGTGGGCACTGCTGATGTACATTGCAGTATTCCTCTTCTGGAATGACTACCCCAACAAAGACAAGAAAATATTTACGGTTACCGGATTTAAATTGCTTGCACTGGCAATATTCATCCTGCTGGTCTTTAAGTTCAGATCCGGTGAACCCGCAAATAACGGTTCACTGATCACAGGCTGGTGGGGAATACTCGGACTGATAGGCTGGGGTTACCTTGTTTCTGCATTCACATATCTTCTTTGTCGTGACTCAATCCTCAAAACCGCTGTAGCTGCATTGTTCTTCCTCCTGCTGAACATGCTTTCGGGATGGAACCTGCTCGGATTCCTCAACCCTGTCAAGCCTTACCTCGGGGTTATTATCGGCGGTAACGTTCCGTTCATTGTACTGACCGGATTAACTGCAGGCCTGATACTGAAGAAATATTCACCTGCCGGATTTAAAACCGCCATCGCTGTTTTTATCGGCCTGGGTGCTCTCTGTATCATAGCGGGATTCATCTTACGAAACTGGTTCATCATCTCAAAAATAAAAGCCACACCTAGCTGGGGATTGATCTGCAATGGCATCAGCTTCCTTGTGTTTATACTAATCTACTGGATCACAGATATAAAAAACAAAAAGAGCTGGGCTTTATTTATAAAACCCGCCGGCGAGAACTCACTGACAACATATCTTGCCCCGGATATCCTGTACCACCTTATATGGATGTCGGGAGTGCCCATCCTTATTTACAAACAATCCTCCGAACCCTTGATAGTTGTAGCCGGTTCAATACTATGGGCTGTAGCAATGGCAGGCCTGACTGCTTTATTGGCCCGTATCAGCATCAGGCTGAAACTGTAAAATATCCTGCCAGAGTTCTGATTACCTTATCCTGCTCATCGAATAGGGAGAGGCATCCTCCGAGATTCCTCTTTTATATGAGGGTTCAGAATCCATTCCAAAGAGAAGCCGGCCTCCTTTCAGGAGTTCGTCATGCTTAATGAAATTCCTTTCTATATGCTTTCCGTTAAGCCTGATATTGTGTACATAAATATCCTGACTGCTGTTTCCGGGCGCATCAAGAATGAGCTCCCTGCCATTTTCAAATTTCAGAGTTACTTTATTGAAGAGCGGCGAACCGAAAACATATTCACCGGTACCCGGAGTAACCGGATAAAATCCAAGCGCCGAGAATATATACCACGCTGAGGTCTGGCCATTATCCTCATCGCCGCAATAACCGTCAGGAGTATAATTATAAAGCTTATCGAGAACCTCACGAATCCGATACTGTGTTTTCCATGGCTGACCGGCATAATCATAAAGGTAGATCATATGCTGTATGGGCTGATTGCCGTGTGCATAATTCCCCATATTCATGATCTGCATCTCGCGTATCTCGTGGATCACAATGCCATAGTAAGAATAATCGAACACTGGCGGTACTTCAAAGATTGAGTCCAGCTTTGCCGTAAATGCTTCTCTTCCGCCCATCAGATCTGCCAGCCCTGCCACATCCTGGAACACGCTCCACGTATAGTGCCAGCTGTTCCCCTCTGTGAAGGCATCACCCCATTTGTACGGACTGAAAGGTGACTGAAAAGTGCCATCTTCATTGCGGCCACGCATCAGCTTCCTCGAAGGATCAAAGACGTTCTTATAGTTCATTGCACGGGTTGCAAAGAGATTGATCTCTTCCTGCGGTCGTTCAAGTGCAATAGCCAGCTTCCAGATGCAGAAATCGGCGTAGGCATATTCCAGTGTGCGTGCCGCGTTTTCGCGTATGCCGGCATTATATGGCACGAAACCGAGTCTGTTATAGTATTCCGCTCCCAGCCTGCCGACAGAAGAAACTGGTCCAACCCCTTGTGTATTTTTGAGTATGGCCTCATATAACACATCAATATCATATCCCCTGATGCCCTTAAGGTATGAGTCCGCAATAAGCGATGCCGAATTCGATCCTATCATGCAGTCGCGGTGCCCCGGACTGGCCCATTCGGGCAGCCATCCGCTCTCTTTATAAGTATTTGCCAGCCCCTCCATTATCCTGCTGTTAAGAGAGGGATATATCAATGTTGTGAAGGGGAACAGTGCCCTGAAGGTATCCCAGAATCCATTATCGGTATACATATACCCCGGAAGAACCTCTCCGTTATACGGGCTGTAATGGACAACCTCGTCCCTTTCATTAAGCTCATAAAAACTTCGTGGAAACAATATCATGCGGTACAGGCACGAATAGAATGTCCTCTGCTGGTCATAAGTCCCGCCTTCTGCCTTTATCCTTCCAAGATGGCTGTTCCAGATCTCCTTCCCCTCTTCCTTAACCTGCTCAAAATCCTTTCCGCCAGTCTCCCTTTGAAGATTCAGCTCAGCCTGGGCAGAACTTATAAATGATGAGGCAACATAAACATTAATCCTTTCCCCTTTCCCTGTCCTGAATCCCAGGATTGCCCCGGTATGAAAACCTTCTTTATTTAATCCGCCAGCATCCACAGTGTCGCCGCTCCAGGTGTATGTGCAGTCGAAATCCTTGTCAAAAACTGCAACGAACCAGTTGTGAAAATTATCAGGTACCCCGCCGCTGTTATTCCGGCAATATCCGGTAACCTTCCGTTCAGCCGGATTAATATTGACCATTGACCCTTCATTGAATGCATCGAGGATGACAAAGGATGAATCGGACTCGGGAAATGTGAACCTGAAAACTGCAGCTCTTTCAGTTGGCGTCACCTCGGCAGTTATATCATAATCAGCAAGATATACACTGTAATAATATGGCTTCACCACCTCAGCCTTGTGTGAGAACCACGATGCCCTCTCCTCTTCCTTTATTTCAGGCTTCCCTGTTACAGCCATGAGTGAAAAAGCAGCATAGTCATTTATCCATGGACTTGGCTGGTGGGTCTGCTTTATGCCAATGATCCTGTAATCGTCGTAGGTATATGCCCAGCCGTTCCCCATAGGACGGGTCTGTGGCGTCCAGAAATTCATACCCCACGGCAGGGCTATTGCCGGATAGGTATTCCCATGTGACAGCCTGAATTCCGAATCGGTACCCATCAAAGGATTTACGAGCTCAACGGGATCAAATTCAGTATCATTCCTATTTTCAGAACAACCGGAAATCAATATCAAGAGTGCATTAACAATTATTGTTAAGAAATTAACACTATTCTTTAAAGTATCTCTAAACCACATAACTTTCTGTATTGAAATCCTTTGTGCTCTTTGTGAGCACTTTGTGTCCTTTGTGTTTAAAATAAACTTAAACACAAAGAGCACCAGGTAAAATCACTAGAGGACACAAAAGATAGTTTTAGTTTACGATTATTTCAAATCAAAGTAATTTCAAATTAATAAGCTTTTCATAGACCATTTCAGGCGTGAGCATTTTCATGCATTTGAAGCCATTATGAGTTTTACCCTTACCGTAAATGGTACATGGTCTGCATGTAAGTTCATTCACAGGAATCCTTATAGAATATTCATCAGGCTGCTGCCAGGCTCCGAATCCTGCCAGCGGGTCTGTGCCTCCCCAGATAGAGACTACCCTTGTACCTGACAATGCAGCCATATGCATATTTGCAGAATCCATGGTGATCATGAAATCGAGCCTGCTCATCAAAGCCAGCTCTTCGGGAATTGAATACTTCCCTGCAATAATTTCTGAATCAGGCATCTTGCCGGTTAAGGCTTCAAGTTTCGGGATATCTTCCCTGCCACCGAACAGCAGGAACCTGACCTTGTGCTTTCCGGATATCATAGTCAGCAGGCTGACCATATACTCTTCAGGCCATATTTTAAGAGTGTGCCTGGAAAATGGAGCCACTCCTATGTTCATTATATCCCGGGAAATCACTGAATGTGCTGCTGCACCGGTTACAGTATTCAGGAAAGGACCGCCGACCTGAGCTGCCGGGAATCCGGCCGAAGCAAATACATCAAAATAGCGTTCAACCGTATGTTTCAGCTGCGTCTTTTTCTTTCCTGAAATCAATGCTTTCTTTTCAGCCCTCCCCTTGTCAATCACAGAAGCCCTGACACCCGACAGCCTGAACAGCCATCTTAAGATCTTAGTCCTGATAACGTCATGTAAATCAACAATATGATCTATCCTGTCTGTTTTTGTCAAATCTCCGAATAGCCTTAAAATACCTGCAAGTCCTTTATGCCGCTTACTGAAATCTGCAGAAAATATCACAAGTCCTTTCATCCCCTGAAAAAACGGTATGTAAGCCGGACGCGTCAGCATGGTGATCCCTGCATCAGGGTACTGTTTGATTACAGATGCAAGCACCGGCGCTGTCAGAGCCACATCACCCATGGAGGATGTACGGATAACAAGAAAATGCATTTCAGTATTTTTCGTAAGATTTTTCTTCGATCAGCCCCGATGATGTCCTGATATTTATTTCGCGCTTTAATTCCGCCCGCCGGTCGTTTTTTATATATACCGACCGTGCGGTTGAAACGAATTCCTCTCCAAAATCCTTTCTGCGTTCAAGGTCACGGATATGATCTTCAATGTCCCACAATTCACAATTAACATCATACAAAGCTTTGTATAAAGGATCGCTTGTACTCATAATTGAGGAAGTCATCCTGCTAAGCTCATCAAACTCCTTTCTGAGGTTTTTAATCTTCCCCGGATCCTTTATCCGCTCGAGTTTTATCTGTAGAATGGTCAGTTTGTCAATGATCTCACCATTGGAGACTTCTATTTTCATTTCAGTTTTTATTCAAAGTTAGCATCTTTTTACATCCACCCGCCCTCCCGCTTCGCTGCTGACTTTGCTTTCAGCTTTGCCAGTCAGAGAAAGCCATACAGGAAAAGCCCTTTAAACGGGGAATTCCTTCCAACCTTTTTTCCATTACACCGTTGTACCATTGCACCGTTATTAATACGGATCCACATCAACTGCAATCCTCATCGAAGAGGCTCCCTTAACCATTTCAAGACGTTCTATCGCTTCAAGGATCAGCTGTCTGGCTTTCACAGCAGGTTTCTCTTTCTCAATCTTACACAGTATGGTTTTAATATACCACGACTGAACACGCGATATAACCGGAAACTCAGGTCCGAGAATCCTTCTGCCGAATTTGGTCCTGAGGTCATTGCCCAGGATATCCGATAATGTGTTTAGCCGAGCTCTATCTTTATGCCTGAGGCTTATCCTGATCATACGGCAGAACGGCGGATAATTGAAAGCTTTTCTCTCTTCTGCCTGTATTTTATACATCCCGGGGTAATCGTGACGCAATACCAGCCTTATAATTTTATGATTGGGATCAGATGTCTGAATAATCACTTTCCCCTGCTTTTGTCTTCTTCCTGCCCTGCCGCTTACCTGTTCAAGCAGCTGATAGCTTCTTTCATGAGCCCTGAAATCGGGATAGTTTAACAGGTTATCGGCATTCAGGACTCCGACAACCGTAAGATTTTCGAAATCAAGCCCTTTTGAGATCATCTGGGTACCTATCAAAATATCGATCCGTCCTCCTTCAAATGACCTTATGATCCTGTCAAAGGCATTTTTACCTCTTGTCGTATCCTGATCCATCCTTGCAACACGTACGGAAGGAAACACAATCTTAATCTCGTCTTCAATTTTCTCGGTGCCGAATCCCCTTGTGATCATGCCTTGCGAGTTACAACTTTCGCATCGCGGCGGCAGGTCCCTTTTAAATCCGCAGTAATGGCACACCAGTTTGCCAATACCCTTATGGTAGGTAAGGTTAACGGCACACTGAATGCATACCGGTATCCATCCGCATTCCGGACATTCTATATATGGTGAAAATCCTCTCCTGTTCTGAAAGAGTATAACCTGTTCGTTCCTGCCAAGAGCCTCATCAATAGATTGAAGGAGCTCGGGAGTGAAATGCGAAACCATAAGTTTCTTTCTGTATGCTTCACGTGTGTTGGCTAGTATAATGACAGGGAGGTTTATTGAGCCGTATCTCTCCTTCAGTTCAACAAGGCCGTATTTCCCCTTCATCACATTATCATAGCTTTCGATAGAAGGGGAAGCTGTTCCAAGAAGCGTTTTTGCCTTATGGAAGAGAGCCAGCATTATTGCTGAATCGCGCGCATGGTACCTGGGAGCCGGATCGTGCTGCTTATAGGATCCGTCGTGTTCCTCATCAACTATAACCAGACCAAGGTCAGTGAATGGAAGAAAGACTGATGACCTTACACCGAGGATCAGCCGGTATCCGGTTAAGGGATCATTATCTGCGACTCTTTTCCATATTTCAACCCGTTCCTGATCATTGAACCGGGAATGATAAACACCGGTGAGGCTGCCAAAATATTTCTTCAACCTCAGTATAATTTGTGATGTCAAAGCAATCTCAGGAAGCATAAAAAGGACCTGCCTGCCTTTTCTGAGCTGTTCTTCAATAAGATGAATATAAATCTCCGTTTTACCGCTCGAAGTTACTCCATGCAATAATATAACATCCTTTTCCTTGAAGGTATTACAGATTGATTTAAATGCAGCGAGCTGGATCTCGCTCAACTCTCTCAGAGGTTCAACAGCATCCTTTGTATCCTTTAGTCTGCGCACCTCAAGCGATGCAGTTTTTAGGATGCCTTTTTTTGACAAAGCTTCGATGATTCCGGGAGTCGTTTTTGACTCTTTCAGCAGCAGCGATTTACTGACCGGTTTAATGTCTGATCCCGGTGTATACCCGGTCATCCTGAGATAAACCGACAGGATTTCAGCCTGTTTGGGGGCTTTTGAAAGTTTATCGAGGATCCCGTTAAGCTGTTCATCAGAATATCCCGATGCCAGTTCAACAAAGGTCTCCTTCCTGGGTTTGTACTTTTCAGCGACAGGTGCCCCTGTTTCTCCCCTGAGGAACAGCGCTGCCGGCATTGCTGCTTTCATTACTTCCCCCTCGGTGCACATATAATAATCTGAAATCCACCTCCACTGCCTGAGCTGCAGTTCACTGACAACAGGCGACGGATCAATCATCTCTATGACCGGCCTGATATTCTTTATACCATCCGGTTCATTATGCAGGTTGCAGACGATACCTGAATAGAGTCTGTTCTTCCCAAACTGCACCAGGACTCTGACACCGGGTTTTATCCGCTCTGCAAGTTCATCCGGGATGGAGTAGGAGAATCTTCCCCGTACCGCCAGAGGCAAAATAATATCTGCATATCTGAAAGACATGGATGAAAAGCTTACTGCAATGTAATAAGAAAATCAGTTCGACTTGATGAATGAAGACATCACAGTCAGAAGATGCTCCTTCCGGATCGGTTTTATCAGGCAGGCATCACAGCCGGCTTCGAGAATAATATCCTTATCATCTTCAAAAATAAACGCAGTCTGGGCAATTATGGGCAGGTCTCTCCTTATCTTCCTGATCTCCTGTGTTGCCTCAATGCCGTTCATGCCGGGCATTTGCATATCGAGCAGAACGATATCCAGATCGGGTGTGTTCTTAATCTGTTCTATTGCTTCATAACCCGAACTTGCAGTCATGATAACCACACCTGTATCGGTAAGTATCCTGCTCAGGTAAATGAGGACGTCCCTGTTGTCGTCCACAAGAAGACATTTTCTGGAACTCCAGTTAAGCTGGGTCATCTGCTGTTCTTTCAGTATTGCCTGCATCTTGGTTTTTGTCGAACCGGCAGGCCTGTACGGAATTGAGAAAGAGAATTCTGAACCTAATCCTTTTTCCGATTGCACATAGATCTTGCCGCCCATTCTCTCAATTACTTCCTTTGCAAGCGTCAGACCGATACCCAAACCCTCAAAAGGCCGGTGATGTCCATCAATTTCCTGCCTGAATTCCTCAAAGATACGCCCAAGATTCTCCTTTTTTATGCCAATGCCGGTGTCCTTGATCTTAAAAACGAGATTGTCTTCTTCCCTGTAGTATGAGAATTCTATCGATCCGTCAAGAGTGAACTTTACAGCATTGTCCATCAGATGACTTAAAACCCTCCTGAGCCATATCCTGTCGGTAAAGATAAGGTCACCGTTTTCCTCAAACTGGTTCTTAACATTGAGAATTATAGGTTTCTCATTTCTTCTGATAACCTGCCGGGCTTCCTCTATGACCTCATTTACAATTGCACTTACTGATGCCTCCTCGTATGTTATTTCAATCTGAGAGCTTTCGAGCCGCGAAAGATCGATGATATCCCCTATAATCTGAAGAAGTTTTTCACTGTTATGGTTAATATGCTCAATATATTCCTCTTTTGCTTCCCTTGTCAGGTCATTAGCCAGCAACAGATTCGAGAATCCGACAACACTGTTAAGGGGAGTCCGTATTTCATGAGAAATATTGGCCAGGAAGCTCGATTTAAGCCGGTTGCTCGTCTCAACCTCCAGGTTTGCTTTGATCAGTTGTTCGTGGGCCTGTTTTAACTTTGTGATATCCCTAGATATTGTCAGCGCTCCCAGGATCTCACCGTCATCATCCTTCACAGCAACAGACCTTGAAGAGAGGTTTACATAATGGCCATCCTTGTGTCTAAGCCTCAGCTCTCCCTCAAAAAATCCATTCTTGCTGAGTGCCCCGGCTCTATGAAACTGGTATTCCTTGTCGTCGGGATGTATGAAAACCTCAGGATCAATTGAATGATATGATTCACGGTCAAATCCTATCAGGGAATAGAATGCAGAGTTGGCAAATTTCAGGTTCCAGTCCTTGTCGTAGAAAGAGATGCCGTCATCCGCTGACTCAATTAGCATCTGATAGAACCTGTCCGATTCCGAATGTTGCTTTAAAATGAGGTCTTTCTGATCCGCAAGCTCCCTGTTTGTTTTATGGAGCTCCTTATTGATCTTTTCTATCTGCTCGTTTCTTTCCCTCAGCTCTCTGTTAATGCTTCTGAGCTTTGAAGAAAAAATAATTACTATGACACAAATGATTATTAGAGCGCTTAAAAGACTAATCAGCAGACTGACAACTGATTCAGACATTTGTGTGACTATTCCTGTGCGAATTGAATATATATCCGGAAAGCTGTTATCAATGCCGAATGCTGAGGCAGGCAACAAAATCACTATTAAAGCAAAGGACAGACAGGACCAGTATTTACGGAATGGTTCCCTTATATGCTTGCTGCCGGCTGCTGTCATACAGAAGTAAAATAATCCCCGATTATTAGACTTTCATATCGGATAAACTCACGATACCGCACAAAGATATAGATTCGATGAATCACTTCCTGATATTTTTTTTGACAAAAAGTATTAAATTGCAAACAAATGCCCGGTTCATTTAATAACGGTATCAATGGAAAGAGACAAATCCCTTTCGGGTAACAGGGAATACACAAATGGTGAAATAACTGTATACTGGAAGCCGGTTGCATGTGTGCATGCATCATACTGCTACAGGGAGCTCATAGAGGTGTTTGATCCAAGCAGCAGACCATGGGTGGATATGAAGGGAGCACCAACAGCCAGAATCATTGAGGTAGTAAACATGTGCCCGACCGAAGCCCTGACCTGGAAGTGGAATGATGAAGAAAAAAATACGGCCATAGACATCAACCAGACAAACCATATAAAATTCAGAAGACCTGAACTGTTGAAGGAAACAGGGAAAAACCGCGGTGAAGAACCTGTATCGGTGAAGGTTATGATCGATGGTCCGATTGTAATTAAAGGCAGCTTCACCCTTGTTAGCAAGGGTAACACAAAAGATATCAAACAGGGACTGATCTCAATTTGCCGTTGTGGTGCAAGCGATCAGCTGCCATTCTGCGACGGGAGGCACAGGAAAGTCGGGTATACAGACTAATCTTTAATCTATGGAAGAGGAAGAAAAAATAAAACCACAGGCTGTAATTGAAATATTGGATGACGGACCTCTTGTGATCTCCGGCAATTTTATCCTTAAAGACCTGAAGAGAGAAACGGAAAGTACCCCGGGGGAGGTAAAGCTATGCCTCTGCGGAAAGACTTCCACCAGGCCGTTTTGCGACGAATCACATAATAAATAGCAATCAGGATTCCTTACCTTTCAGACAGTGCTTCCTTTACTTTTTCAGCAGCTTCTCTGAATGATACTGCAGAGATTACTGCAAGACCCGAATTGTCGATGATTTCTTTTGCTTCTGCAGCATTTGTTCCCTGAAGCCTGACAATTACTGGTATATTTATTTTGCCGACCGACTTATATGCCTCAACCACACCATTTGCCACCCTCTCGCACCTGACAATACCCCCGAAGATATTAATGAGTATGGCTTTAACGGCAGGATCCCTCAGGATAATCCTGAAGCCTGCCTCAACAGTTTTTGCGCTGGCTCCGCCACCTACATCAAGGAAATTTGCCGGCGATCCTCCCGAGAGTTTTATAATATCCATTGTCGCCATTGCCAGACCGGCTCCGTTAACCATGCATCCTACATTACCATCGAGCTTGACAAAGTTCAGGCTATTGTTACCGGCTTCCACCTCAGCCGGATCCTCTTCACTGATATCTCTCATAGCAGCCAGATCGGGGTGCCTGAACAGTGCATTATCGTCGAGCACAATTTTACAGTCAACTGCAAGGATCCGGTTGTCGCTCGTTTTAAGTACAGGATTGATCTCGAGAAGCTGAGCATCACACCCGGTGAAAGTTTCATGGATACCCTCAAGAAATTTCAACATATTCCGGAATGCTGCTCCCGATAAACCCAGGATAAAGGCTATATTTCTGCATTGAAATGGCTGAAGACCAATGCCCGGGGTAATTTCTTCAGTAAAGATCCTGTCGGGCGTCTTTTCTGCTACCTCTTCAATTGACATTCCCCCGTCGGGGGAATACATCACAATGTATCTGCCTTTATTTCTGTCGAGCAGAATGCTGACGTAAAACTCACGTATATCAGAATCACCTTTATAATAAACGTCCTGTGCCACAAGAACTTTACCCACTCTTTTCCCTTCGGGTCCGGTCTGAGGTGTAACCAGCTGCATTCCTATCATCTTTGAAGCAAGCATACCGGCCTCCTCAACTGACTTTGCAAGCTTTACTCCTCCTCCCTTGCCTCTGCCTCCGGCATGTATCTGGGCTTTAATGACGAAGTATTCCGACCTGAATTTCTCTCTGATCTGACGCGCTGCTATGACAGCGTGATCGGGTGTTTCAGCTATGAATCCTTCCTGAATATCAACATTGTATGCTTTCAACAGCGACTTACCCTGAAATTCGTGAATATTCATAGCCCTCTGTTTAATAAAAATAACTCCCTATTAATCATAGAATTCATCGATCCAAAATAAAAATAATAAATGATTTTTTTGGCTATTTTCGTATAAAAAATAATGCGTAAGCTCCTTAACAGCGAACTTGGAAGGAAGACAGTTAAGCAGTACCGGGAATCCGTTAAATCCCCTTTTGTGGTTGTACTCGACAACGTCAGGAGCAACAGCAATGTCGGTTCAGTATTCAGAACGGCAGATGCGTTTCTTGTCGAATGCATCTATCTGTGCGGGATCACTGCAAGACCGCCGCACAGAGATATAAACAAGACTGCCCTTGGAGCTACCGAGTCAGTAGCCTGGAAATATTTCCCGACAACATACGATGCTATCACCGAACTTAAAAAACGGGATTATAAAATTGTTGGTGTTGAACAGGCTGAAGGGTCAGTACCACTTAGAGACTTTGCAATTAAAAAGAACCAGCGATATGCACTGGTTTTCGGACACGAGGTAAATGGTGTCGGGCAGGAGGTGATTGATAAGTGTGATTATGTAATTGAGATCCCCCAGTTCGGGACGAAACATTCGTTCAATATTGCGGTAAGCGCGGGGATTGTGTTATGGGAGCTGAACCAACCTCACCCTAAATCCCTCTCCCGGGGGAGAGGGACTTAAAACATTATAAATGTGCATAATACTTTCTTCTCCCAGAAGAGATGCAATCTAATATGCTATTTAACAACCAGATACGTCCCCCTCTCTCCCGGGAGAGGGGGATTTAAATTAGATAGGCACCACACAACTTCATGAACTCATCCCCCCATACCCCCCTTTCTCTGCTTACGCAAAGAAGGGGGGATATTTCTGTAATTCAATTCGTTTCCCCCTCATTGCGAAGCAGAGAGGGGGAATTCCTGAACGAAGTGAAGGAAGGGGGTGAGTACACGTAATTCCTTCAAATAAAAAAGGCTGCTCTTTCGAAACAGCCTTTTTATATTTTTAAATTATCTGCTACTGAACTACCGATTTAAATGTGTCGTCGTTCCAGAATTTTGCCAGTTCAAGATCTGTTTTTGCATATGCTTTCCAGTCAGCGTTAAATCCTACAGCTTCACGTAATCCGGCAAGCATATAGTTCCTGTCGTCAAGACGTGCACCAATAACTGCCTTAAGGTATGAAGGTTTTCCGCATTTACACATTTCCTTCATGCTGTCCAGAGTAGCTTTTGCCTGGTTGATATCCCCCTTAAGAAGCTGGGCAAGCGCTTTGTTGAAGCATGGTTCAGTGCCAAAGAGGTTGACCGCCTGGTCATACTGCCCTTTTGTTATTGCAATAACCCCAAGGCCCCATCTTGATTCAGTAGTTGCGGTTGTCATTGAATTGAAATACTCTTCAGCCTTTGCAAGATCACCCTTTACCAGTGCGCCGAATCCCAGGTTATTCTTGACTACATCGTTGTTCTGGATCGTTTTTGCTTTTTCCCAGGCAGCGATTGCTTCATCTGTTCTGCCCAATGCCATATAAGCATAACCGACATTGTTTGCTGCACGTATGCAGGTAGGATAACCTTCGAGAGCAGCCTGATAGAACTTTAGTTTATCGTTGGCATCAGTTGTAAGTGTAGCGGCATACAGCATTTCCTCAAGACTGAGAACTTTAGGATCAGATTTAGCCTGTGCAAGTATCTGCTCATCGCTGCGTCCTATTTTGTCAACACTGATCTCCATCTTCGACCTTCTGAGTTTCGGGAGGATGTCTGTTTTCAGTGCTTCAAAAGCTGACGACATATTTCTGATCTCTTTTTCACGTACTTCAGGATCAGAATACATTGAAAGAACCCGCAGTATCAGATCTTTGTCCTGTACTGAAGACTTCTCAACTTCAGTTTTGAAACCATCCCAGTCCTCGGCAGTAGTCCTTGCATCAAAGAAACCCGGAGCGTTAGAAGCTTCGATTTTATCAAATTCTCTTTTGATGAATTTATCTGCTGATGTACCCCTGTTTACTGACAGCTTTTCATTAAAATCGAATTTCCCGTCGGGCGAAGCATATGAACTTATAGCAGCCGTTTTAAACTGCCGGTTAGGATCAGTGCTCACAGTCTTAATATATTCCTTGAGAAGGTTGATATCTTCAGCTTTCAGCTCAGTGCTCCGGATATCGTACCGGTTGATCACATAATTTATATCAGCAATCTGGTTTTCCGGGGTGATCCTTACAAAATTATCCTTCATCATAATGGCTCTTGCATGCTTTTCAACAAGGGTTGATGTTGCAATTACGCCATCGGCCAGTTTGACCGGTTCAAAATCGAGGCTTTTTGTACCTCTGGAAGCTGTTACCCGGAGCATAAGTTCCGATACCTTCATGGCATCCTTGTAAGGAACAGCAGCTGTATAGGTAAAATTACCGCCACTGTAACTGATTACCTGGTTATTAGCCTGAACACTTTCTCCCTGAAGGACCTGAACCTTTTCGAAAGCGGTCTCACCACCAGCATAAGTAAGTACGGGAGTTGCTGTAAGTGTAGTCTTTTTGTCAAAATACTTCTCGGGAAATACTCCTTTGACTGTGACATTAACAATACCTGCATGAGTTTCCAGCACTTTCGGGGTAACCTCATACTTTACTTGTTCCGTGTAGGTCTTCTTCATTTTATTCAACCCGCTGCAACTGCTCATTACAACTGCAGCCAGGATAAGGATAAAATAGCTTCTGCTTTTTTTCATGGTAAAACTTATTTATTTATAATCGGTTTAATTGATTAATTGCTACACAATTTACTATTTATCTGCAAATCTAAAAAAAAATAGTTAGAGTTCCTTTAAAATCTTATGAAATTAAATAACCAAATTATTCAATCCTAACTGATAATCCCTTAAAAATATAGCATTTATCAGTTTATTGTAATCATCTTCATTCTCAACAAAATCTATCTTATCAGCGTCTATTACAACATATTTGTTTTCAGGATTCTGTCTGAAAAACGTGAAATAACTGTCCTGAATTTTCCTGAGATAGCTTAAAGTAATTGATTTTTCATAACTCCTGCCCCTTTTTTCAATATTCTGAAGCAGTCTTTCAGGACTTAAGTGAAGGTAAACATAGATATCGGGCTTTGGCAGTGAACCATATATTATATAAAAAATCTGGCGATACAGGTTATACTCATCCTCTTTCAGCGTTGATGCCGCAAAAACAAGCGATTTCATGAAGAAATAATCAGCTACCGTGAATGTTCTGAACAGATTGCGGGGCTCGAGTTCTTCTTTCAGCTGTTTGTAACGGCTGGCAAGAAATGATAATTCAAGCGGAAAAGAATATTTTTCGGGATCATCATAGAATTTCGGTAAAAACGGATTATCGGCAAACCGTTCAAGAATGAGATGTGCATTAAACTGATCAGCTATCCTGGTCGCAAGGGTGGTTTTGCCTGCCCCGATATTACCTTCAATTACAACGTAATTATATTTAATATCCATTTCTTGTAACACCCCTTTCCACATATAAAATTATAAATTGAAAGGGGAATTACAAAAATGAATTTATCAACCGGTGAAATGATTATTGTCTTTTCTGATCCTCATGCTTCCTGTGCTCATGCTCCTGTCTGGGTGGACGGGGAAGCAGGACTTTTCTCGAAAGCTTAAGCTTTCCGCTCTTTGGATCAATATCTATCAGTTTAACTTCCACCTCATCTCCTTCCTTTAATACCTCGTCAACCGTTTTGATCTTTTTCCAGTCAATCTCTGAGATATGGAGAAGTCCATCCTTGTTCGGAAGGATCTCAACAAATGCCCCGAACTGTACAATTGTCTTTACTTTACCCTTATAAATCTGACCCACTTCAGGAACTGTTACGATCTTTTTCACCCATTCAACTGCAGCCGAGATCACCTCCTTGTTCTCACCGTAAATACTGACATCTCCCCTGCCATCAATCTCTTCGACAACTATTGTTGCCCCGGTCTCCCTCTGTATTTCCTGTATCACTTTGCCTCCCGGACCAATAAGAGCGCCGATCATATCCTTAGGAATTGTCAGCATCTCAATTCTGGGGGCATGAGGTTTAAGTTCAGGACGTGGTTCCGAGATGGTTTTATTCATTATGTCCAGTATATGAAGCCTTCCCTCTTTTGCCTGTTCAAGAGCTTTTGAAAGAATCTCGAATGACAATCCCTCAACCTTGATGTCCATCTGAGTGGCTGTAATGCCATCGATGGTGCCCGCAACCTTGAAATCCATGTCTCCCAGATGATCCTCATCACCAAGGATGTCGGAAAGAATGGCATATTTCTTTGTGTTTTTGTCAGTTATGAGTCCCATCGCTATTCCTGAAACAGCTTTGCGGATCCTGATTCCGGAATCCATAAGAGCAAGGGTTCCTGCGCATACTGTTGCCATTGATGATGAACCGTTGGATTCAAGTATATCGGAAACTACCCTCACAGCATAAGGATTCTCCTGCTCGGGAGGCATCATGTTCTTCAAAGCCCTGTGGGCAAGATTTCCATGACCTATCTCCCTGCGGCTGATACCTCTGGCAGGCCTTGCCTCTCCCGTGGAGAAAGGCGGGAAGTTATAGTGCAGTGTGAATTTCTCAGTACCCTGTACAAGAACATCATCGATGATCTTTTCATCCAGTTTTGTACCTAGCGTTACCGTTGTGAGCGACTGCGTTTCGCCTCTTGTGAACAAGGCTGAACCATGAGTAGCGGGAAGCGGGTCAATTTCACAGAAGATCGGCCGTATCTCATTGGTCTTCCTTCCATCGAGACGTACCTGTTCATCAAGTACAAGCCTTCTTGCTGCCTCCTTGAGGACTTCATTGTAATACTTTCTCACAAGCGGCTCGTTGATCTCATCTTCCTCCGTATACCGGGCAAGAAATTCTGTAACAATATTGTCAAAAGCTTCCTGTCTTTTGTGCTTATCGGCAATGCACGATCTTGCAGTCTGATAACACTTATCATAGGTCTCTTTCCAGATTTTTTGTTTGAGATCCTCATTATTCTCTTCATGGTCGTACTCACGCTTGGCTGCTGCACCTACCTCCCGGGCAAATTCCATCTGTGCCTTGCAGTGTCCCTTTATTGTTTCGTGAGCAACTTTAAGACCTTCAAGCATTTCCTCTTCGGAGACCTCTTTCATTTCACCCTCAACCATTAGGATGTTCTCATATGTTGCTCCCACAATTAAATCGATATCAGCCTCTTTCAACTGTGTAGCCGTCGGATTAATTATGAATTTATTATTTATCCGTGCAATCCTGACCTCAGAAATCGGTCCCCTGAAAGGTATGTCAGATATTGTCAGTGCAGCCGATGCGGCAAGCCCTGCCAGTGCATCGGGAACAATGTCTGTATCAGCCGAAATAAGGCTTATTGTAACAAACGTCTCTGCATGGAAATCATCCGGGAAGAGCGGCCTTAATGCCCTGTCGACAAGCCTTGATATAAGAATTTCGTAATCGGATGGCCTGGCTTCCCTCTTCAGGAATCCGCCCGGGATTCGTCCTGAAGATGCGTATTTTTCCTTGTATTCTACTGATAATGGCATGAAATCAGCGTCTTCCTTTGCTTCTTTTGCAGCCACAACAGTTGCCAGCAGCATGGTTTTTCCCATCTTCAGAAGCACAGATCCGTCTGCCTGTCTTGCCAGACGGCCTGTCTCAAGTGTTATTATCCTCCCGTCGCCGAGATCAATAATTTTCTCTTTTACTTTAAACATTATGATATTTGATTTAATAATGAAATTGCACTGTTTAAAAATAATACGAAAAAAGGCAACTTTGAATTGCCTTTCTTCTATTTGCGTAGTTTCAGTGCTTTTATGATTTCGCGATACCGGTCTATGTCTTTTACTCTCAGGTAATCAAGCAGCCTTCTTCTTTTGCCGACAAGCTTGATAAGGGCCTGCTGTGTGCTGAAATCTTTCTTGTTCTTTTTGAGATGCTCGGTAAGATGATTGATCCTGTATGAAAATAATGCTATCTGCCCCTCAGCAGTCCCTGTATCGATTTCAGACGTTCCAAAAGTTTTGAAAAATTCCTGCTTCTTTTCAGTCGTTAAATACATGTCTTTTACAAGAATATTGTTTATCCACAAATAAATTAAGTCTCCGATTTTGGAACGCAAAAATAAGGCTTTTTTATGTAAATTATCAAACAATTGAACTTTTTTTTAAAATTTATCCTTTACCATCCTTTTATCACAGAACGAAATGCTTCAAAAGAATATTGCTTCTTACTGAAAATGACGCAAAAAAAGTACCAAACGTTGCGTCGGTCGCTCATAAATACTAAATTGTTTTTCAAACATTCTCAACAGGAGGTCCCGTTTGTCAGGGTTCAAGGATGAGCTCATCATGGTTCCTGAACTTCCTTCCCAGGGTTATCAGCTTTGCGCCAATACGACACTCCAGACACCTTCTTTTTTTACAGTAGCTGTTTCGCAATTGTAACAGAGCCTGGGAATAAAACGCTGATTCAGCGTTTATACCAGCGGCCTCCCATTCATCGATAATGGAGTTTTGTTCTGTACGAATACAGCCGAGAAAATCCATCGCTCTTTCTTTTATATCCGGCGAATTCCTTGCTCGTCCGAAAAAGAAAATGACCGGCATTACCGCATTTATCAGGAAGATATCAGCAGCCTGTGATCCGGCACGCTTGGAAATGGAACTGCTGACTTTTCCGAAGATGTAATGGTCATCCCAGTATTCAGAGGCTGTGACTTCAAAGATTTCGCGGAGCTGACGAATGTCGGCGGCCTCCACCACTCTTGAGAATAACCCTCCCGTTACGCTTAACATTGCTGCCAGCTGTGAGATGCGCACGGTCGGGAAATTTGCCGGACGCAGCCTGCAAAATTTCCAGATCCATCCATGAAGAGGATGAAGCGAATACTTTGATGAAAGGATTCTGAATTCTCTGATCAGCCGGATGTAATAGTCATCACTTATTGCCTCCTTGAAAAGACCCTCCTCCAGCATGCCTGCCGTCCCGAAAAGCAGTGCCTCGATCTGGAACAGATTATCGGAATGTTTCCGTATAATCCTGAAAGGCAGGGCATTGGCAAGCATCTCAAAAGGTTCGGTGTTCACCCTGAATCCAAAATATCGGGTCAGAACCCTGTAAAAGGTCTCATCCCAGTCATGACCTGTTTCCGTGTATATTTTCATTATTGCGTCCGACTTTTCGTGAAGTCTTTCGGTCACCAGTGCATCAAGCCAGCTATGAAGCAGAACAGTATCGATCCTGCTGACATCATCCTGGCAGGCAATTATACAGGGATTGTTGACAAGGTCAAGATATTTGTCATAAAGTAATGAATCATAAACAAGTCCGGTTGTCAGTATCTCTTCACCTTTTGAGTTAAAAACCTTCTTGTCGTTCTCTGCCACTACATGAAGGATAACGTTGTCAAAGGACGGATCAAGGTGATGGCCGTGAGTGTAATAATGGGAAGCCCTGGTATGTATCTCAACATTCCCTGCCCACTCTGTATCTCCGATACGTACCCTGGCATTGAAAAAATCGGGACCGGCATCACGGTTGTATTCCCCGGGATGTATGACATGAATTTTATTCGATTCATTATCGAATAGTCTGTCCCGGTCATAAAGACCATATTTCCACAAATAGTGAAGGAATTCTTCTTTCATGACAGCACGGATTAAAAGATCAGCAGCGAAGAAATAAAGATACGAATAATGGCGTAAAAATGCAAGGGCTAACCGGTATAATGGTAAAAAATGTATTAGGTTATATGGGGGAGACAGGCAATTGGGGAAGGAGGGGGAGAGGACTGTAGGGGGAGAATTCGTGATGGGGAGAGGGGGAGACATAGGGAATGGGAGAGCTCATAGCTCAGTGCCACTCCGTGCAAACCTCCATGTAAATCGGTGGTTAAAAGACTTTAAGATAAAAAATCAGATAAGGTTCCTCTCAGCAAGATACTGTTCCATCTCCTGTTGAATCTCCCTGGCCTTTTCGGCAGCAACCTTTTCAAAATTCCTTGAATTGTCTGCAAAGATTATACCCCTTGAAGAATTGACAAGTAAGCCGCACCTGCTGTTAAGCCCGTATTTTGCAACATCCTGAAGGCTTCCTCCCTGGGCACCGATCCCCGGAACAAGAAGGAAATGATCGGGGGCAATCTGGCGGATATCCGTAAGCATCTCTGCACGGGTAGCTCCTGCCACAAACATCAGATTATCAATGTTCCCCCATTTCCGCGCCACTGTCAGCACCCTCTCAAAAAGCCTTATCCCGTCTTCATTGTGATACTGAAAATCTGAAGCTCCTTTGTTGGAGGTAAGCACGAGAAGAATAACCCATTTGCCGTCATATGACAGGAATGGAGTGACAGAATCCTCCCCCATATATGGTGCAACAGTCACCGCATCAAATGGCATATTCTCAAAAAATGCCCTGGCATACATTTTTGAGGTATTTCCGATATCCCCTCTTTTGGCATCGGCAATCACAAAAATATCGGGATAATTCTTTTTGATATATTTTACGGTTGCCTCAAGAGATAACCATCCTTCAGAGCCTGCAGCTTCATAAAAAGCAACATTTGGTTTATATGCAACAGCATATTCGTGTGTCGCATCAATAATCCTCTTGTTAAACTCAAAAACCGGATCCTTCCGGTTTTTGAGAAATGCCGGGATCTTTTCAAACTCCGGATCAAGGCCTACACAAAGAAAGGATTTTTTCCTTGCTATGCTTGCGAATAATTGTGTACTGTTCATTATGATTCAGGTTTCAGATAGTGTTCTCCTTAAGCCGTTCAGCATTCTCTGCCATCTGGAGTTTATCAATTATCTCCTGGATATTACCGTCAAGAATGGACGGCAGGTTATACATTGTAAGGTTGATCCTGTGGTCCGTCATTCGTCCCTGAGGATAGTTATATGTGCGTATCTTGGCTGATCTGTCACCTGTGGAAACCATGGTCTTCCTTTTGTGCGAAACATCATCAAGGTATTTCTGGTACTCAAGGTTATAGAGTCTGGTTCTTAATTCCTTGAGTGCCTTTTCGTAATTTTTAAGCTGCGATTTTTCATCCTGGCAGGTAACAACAATGCCTGTGGGAACATGTGTAAGACGGATTGCTGAATATGTTGTGTTGACTGACTGACCGCCCGGACCAGACGAGCAGTAGGTATCCTTCCGGATATCTTCATTTTTTATCTCTATATCGAATTCATCAGCTTCGGGAAGCACCACAACGGATGCTGCTGATGTATGAATACGTCCCTGCGTCTCTGTCTGAGGCACACGCTGTACCCTGTGCACACCCGATTCATATTTCATTGTGCCGTAAACACCCTCTCCGGCTACACGCAAAACAATCTCCTTAAATCCTCCGGCAGTACCTTCCGAATACCTGTTTACTTCGGCTTTCCACCCTTTCTGTTCGAAGAACTTTGTATACATCCTGAAGAGATCCCCGGCAAATATGCTTGCCTCATCACCCCCGGTACCAGCCCTTATCTCAACAATGGCATCCTTCTCATCTTCAGGATCTGCAGGTATCAGGAGCAATTTTATCTCCTCCTCCATTTCGGGCAGCTTCTGGTTCAGCGTTTCCAGTTCGCTCTTAGCCATCTCCCTCATCTCCTCATCTTTTTCTGTTGCCAGTAATTCCTTTGTACTGGATATGTTCTCAAGAGTAAGTTTGTATTTCTCGTAAGCTTCGATTATCGGCTGAAGGCTTTTATATTCTTTGTTTAGTGAGATGTAACGATCCATATCCACCAGCACTTCCTGACGGGTAAGAAGCTCTCCCACCTCAACAAATCTCTGCTTCACCCCTTCAAGCTTTTCGAGTATCATATTATTGGCCATGACTCCTGATTTTCAGGGGGCAAAGATAATTAAAATGGTACAATGGTGCAAAGGCGTAAAGGCGCAAGGATGATTAAAGGAGATCCCCTCCTGGGAGGGGCCAGGGGTGGGTATTATAAGGCTCAGGGCGCAGGGCTCAGGCCTCAGGGCACAGGGCACAGGGCTCAGGGCACAGGGCACAAGACTCAGGGCTCAGGATTCAGGGCTCAGGGTTCAGGGCTCAGAGCACAGGGCACAGGGCACAGGGCACAGGGCCCAGGGCCCAGGGCTCAGGGCTTAATACTCGAACCTTCCATATTCTGAAATAATTGTAAGTCTTTTCTTATCAGATACTTCACAGTGCCCGACAACTCTTGCCTCAAGATTAAAACCGGCAGCAGTACTGATTATTTCCCGGGCATTCCTTTCATCTGTATATATCTCGAACCTGTGACCCATGTTGAATACCTGATACATTTCCTTCCAGTCTGTTGCCGATTGTTCATGAATGATCCTGAAAAGAGGCGGGAGCGGGAAAAGGTTGTCCTTTATAACATGAAGATTATCTATAAAATGCAATATTTTGGTCTGCCCGCCTCCTGAACAATGTATCATCCCGTGGATTTCGGAACGCATTGTTTCCAGCACTTTCTTTACAACCGGAAAATAGGTGCGCGTAGGCGAAAGAACCAGCTTACCTGCATCAATATCCAATCCTTCGACAGGATCGGTAAGGTTTAGCTTCCCCGAATAGAAAAGATCATAAGGCATGGATGAATCAAAGCTTTCAGGATACCTGGCTGCAAGATATTGTCCGAAGACATCGTGCCTTGCTGATGTAAGACCATTGCTTCCCATCCCTCCATTATACTCCCTTTCATAGGTTGTCTGACCATACGATGCCATACCTATAATAACGTCCCCGGCTTTTATATTGTGATTTGAGATCACATCACTCCTTTTCATCCGGGTAATAACCGTTGAATCAACCACAATTGTCCTGATAAGATCCCCGAGATCAGCAGTCTCACCTCCTGTTGACCATATCCTTATGCCAAGGTTGCGGAATTCCTGCAGCACTTCCTCAGCTCCGTTAATGATAGCCGAGATAACCTCGCCGGGGATCAGATTCTTATTTCTCCCTATGGTCGACGAAACAAGCATATCGCCGGTAGCCCCGGCACAAAGCAGGTCATCTGTATTCATGACTATGGAATCCTGTGCAATCCCCTTCCATACCGACATATCACCCGTCTCTTTCCAGTAAACATAAGCCAGACTTGATTTTGTTCCTGCACCGTCAGCATGCATGATGTTACAGTACTCCTGGTCTCCGCTCAGCATGTCGGGTATTATTTTGCAGAACGCCTTGGGGTATAGACCTTTATCAATATTTTTTATTGCTGCATGGATATCTTCTTTCTGAGAGGAAACGCCGCGCCTGGAATATTTCGATCCGGTTGCCATATGCTTTCTGATATTATGTTAAAGATAGGAAAAAGGCAAAAATCAGGTGCAGGCTGACGGGAATTTCAACAGCCTTCACCGGATTTCAGCTAAATAATGTTAAAAGACAGAATACATTTAATACAGGCAACAACTTTTTAATAACTTTATGATCCTCAAAATGATCTTGGTCATAACTTAAAATACCTGAAGATGAAAAGATTGTGTGCACTTCTTGCAGTTTCCGTTATTACCTTAAGCTCCTACGGTCAGAACTCCGTTCCCAGGACCATTCTCCCTGCAAAGGTTGTTGATGAGCTTATCGGGGAAGCATCCGGTGAAAGAGCTTTAAACCATATAATCGAGATGGCCGCATATATTCATGACCGGCCTGCTTCGGAATATACCGATTATTTCTTTGAGACCCGGTA
>JADDYF010000189.1 GCA_015712185.1 Bacteroidales bacterium | reverse complement strand
TGTCCCTGTGGGTATAACCCAGTGAATTACCCTTGGATCGCCCTGTTCGATCTGAAAAGGGATCTCGGTTCTCTTATTTCCGGTAACTTCATATAGACTCAGCAGGCTGTCAGCAGTGTATGTCACAGCATCAAGGTCAAGACTCACCGGTATATCCAGTCCTGATGTATTTCTGGTAAACTCAACTTCAAATGAAGCAAGCTTCTGGCCGTAAAGGGCTGTCGTAAAAAAAGAAAGAACGACCAGTAAAGTAATTCTGCCCGGATTTTTTCTGTACATATAGTAAAATGAATTAAAAAGGATTTAATTTTTCAATAAAACTATATAATTTTTTTAAAGAAAACTGCAATCGGTTGCAGATTTGACGGAATAATTTCACTATCTTCCTCTTTCTTTTAATTATGGGATTAATTTTGGGATTGTCATGAAAAACAGCAAGGAGGTCACAATATATGATGTTGCTAAAGAGCTCCATATATCTCCTTCAACGGTAAGCAGGGGTTTAAAGGACCATCCTCACATCAGAAAGGAGACGAGGAATAAGATTAAAGCTCTTGCCCGTGAAATGGGCTATCAGCGAAACAAATTTGCCAGCAGCCTCAGAAAAATGAGGACCGAAACTATCGGAGTGGTCGTCCCCAAGCTGAACAGTTATTTTATGGCAACTGCGATTGCGGGAATGGAGAAGGTAACCAATCAGTACGGTTACGGTCTGATAATCAGTCAGTCGCAGGAGTCAGGAAAACAGGAGGTTTCGTGTGTGTCGACTCTTTTCAACAGCAGGGTGGACGGGCTGCTTATTTCACTTGCGTTCGACACAGAAAAGACGGATCATTTTAACATCCTTTTCAATAAAAACATTCCTATTGTATTTTTTGACCGTGTGGCTGAATGCAAAGGATGCATGAGTGTTGTGATCGATAATTTTAAAGCGGGATATGAAGTAACGTCACATCTTATAGAGCAGGGATGCCGGAGGGTATTGCACCTGGGAGGAAATCTTCTGCGTAATGTCTATTCAGAGAGGTTCAGGGGTTATAAGCAGGCGCTGGCAGACCATGGCTTAAAATATGACAGTAATCTGCTCATCATAAGCGAGCTGAACAATCAGGCAGGGATAGATGCTGCACATACCATATTGAAAATGAAATCCCGGCCCGATGGAATATTTACTGCAAATGACACCTCTGCTGTTGCAGCTATCTGCGAGCTGCAGAAAGCCGGATTGAGCATACCCGGCGATATAGCTGTTGCAGGGTTCAATAATGAACCGATCAGCCAGGTAGTAAAACCGAACCTTACAACCATCGACTATCCGGCCAGGGAGATCGGAGAGATAGCAGCTACATCGCTGATAAACAAGCTCAATAACACCGAAATATTCAGCTTAAGTACCATAGTATTACAGCATATGCTCATTGTGCGTGATTCGACACTCAGGAATAAATAATATGTAACTGATAGTTTTCCTTGTTATGAAAAATATATTGAAGATATCTGCCTTCATTGTATTCTGTTTTCTTTTCCCCGGCATTAAAGCAGAGGATGGATACAGATTGTGGTTAAGATATGATCCTGTCACGGATCCTGCAGTTCTCGCACAGTATACAAAGTCAATTAAAGCCTGGATTATAGAAGGAGAGTCGTCGACGCTCAGAGTTGCCGGAGTTGAGTTGCAATCGGCGCTCAACGGCCTTCTCGGCAGAAGTATAACATCAGTCAAAGCAGTGAAAAGAAACGGGACTATAATTGCCGGGACGCTAGCCGGTTCTCCGGTTATTTCGTCCCTGAAACTTGAAAGCAGAATGAGAGGGCTCAGTCCTGAAGGATATATTATCCTTAGCACTAAATACAGGAACAAAAAAGTTATCATAATAGCAGCCAACGATGATGCAGGTGTCCTGTATGGCATCTTTCATTTCTTCAGGCTTTTGCAGATGCATAAGCCGGTAACAGAGCTTGAGATTACCAGTTCACCGCTTGTAAAATTAAGGCTTCTGAACCACTGGGATAATCTGAACAGATCTGTTGAACGCGGATATTCGGGATTTTCATTATGGAACTGGAATACGCTTCCCGACAGCATCGATCAAAGGTACACAGATTATGCCCGGACAAATGCTTCAATAGGAATAAATGGAACAGTACTGACAAATGTAAATGCAAATGCACTTATACTGACCGGCGATTACCTGGTAAAAGTTGCGGCTCTGGCAAATGTTTTCAGGCCATACTGCATAAAAGTATATCTGACTGCCAGGTTCAGCGCTCCTGTTGAGATCGGAAAACTTAAGACAGCCGATCCTCTGGATCCTGAAGTCATAGCATGGTGGAAGAAGAAGGCTGATGAAATTTATAGTTTAATTCCCGATTTCGGCGGCTTCCTTGTGAAGGCTAACTCCGAAGGGCAGCCCGGCCCCCAGAATTATAACCGTACTCATGCTGATGGCGCCAATATGCTTGCTGATGCTGTAGCACCACATGGCGGTATTGTTATGTGGAGGGCTTTTGTCTATGACAATAATGTTCCTGATGACCGTGCAAAGCAGGCGTATAATGAATTTGTTCCGCTTGACGGTCAGTTCAGGAAAAATGTTCTTATTCAGGTAAAGAACGGACCTGTCGATTTTCAGCCAAGAGAACCATTTCACCCTCTGTTCGGCGCAATGCCTGCAACAGCTTTAATGCCTGAATTCCAGATTACACAGGAGTATCTCGGATCATCAGTACACCTGGTTTTCCTTGCACCCTTGTTTGAAGAGTGCCTGAAAGCGGACACATATGCAAAGGGCAAGGGATCTTTAGTTGCAAAAGTTATTGACGGAACGCTTGAGAATCACACACTTACAGCTATGGCTGGCGTATCAAATGCCGGAAGTGTAAGAAACTGGACAGGACATTCATTTGCCCAGGCAAACTGGTATGCATTCGGACGGCTCGCATGGGATCCTTATCTTGATTCAGGACAGATTGCAGGTGAATGGATAAGAATGACATTTACCTGCGATGATGAAGCAGTACAGAGGATAAGTAAAATAATGCTCAACTCGCGGGAGATAACCGTTAACTATATGACGCCCATTGGTTTGCATCATATAATGTATGCCGGTCATCATTATGGTCCCGGACCGTGGGTAAACCGGGGAAGGCAGGACTGGACTTCAGTGTATTATCATCGCGCTGACAGTATCGGAATCGGATTTGACAGGACTTCCTCAGGCAGCAATGCAGTCAGCCAGTATTATCCACCGGTGAGAGATATTTATAACAATATTCAAACTTGTCCTGAGAATCTCCTGCTGTGGTTTCATCATGTTCCCTGGGATTATAAACTTAAGTCGGGGAGAATACTGTGGAACGAGATCTGTTACCGGTATGATGAAGGTGTTAAATCCGTCAGACTGATGCAGAATGAATGGGGAAAAACAAGTAATTTTATTGACAAAGAAAGATTTGAACAGGTAAAAGAGCTTCTTGTCAGGCAGGAAAGGGATGCAAGGATATGGAGGGATGGTTGTATCCTTTACTTCCAGACTTTCTCAAAAAGACCATTACCTGCCGGTGTGGATAAACCTGAGCATGATCTGCAATATTACATGACTCATAAATATACTGATGTGCCCGGGATAAGGTAAAAAGTGACTAAAGTGTGAAGTACCTGAAGTCCGGAAGAACAGGAACCCGAGGAAAGAATATGTATAAAGAAGCATTTAAATATTCAAAAACTCCAGACACTCTAGGCACTCTAGGCACTTTAAACTCTGTACATTTAATGGTAAACTAATCCTTTAAACGATGTTGTTACTTGGAATTGACCTTGGAAGCTCTTCAGTAAAAGCTTCGGTAATTGATGGTGAATCGGGAGAATGTCTGGCTTCAGCATTCTTCCCGAAGGATGAAATGAAGATCATAGCACACAAGCCGGGGTGGGCTGAGCAGGATCCTGAGACGTGGTGGATTAATCTGAAGGCTTCTATTGCTGATTGCAACCGTCAGCTTGGTTCAAGGAAGAAAGAGGTTGGAGCAATCGGCATCTCTTATCAGATGCATGGACTTGTCACTCTTGACAAGGATTTCAAAGTGGTCCGTCCTTCGATAATCTGGTGCGACAGCAGGGCGGTAAAATACGGAGAAAAGGCATTTGAAAAGCTTGGTAATGATTATTGTCTTGGCCATCTGCTCAATTCCCCCGGAAATTTTACTGCTTCAAAACTTGCCTGGATTAAGGAAAATGAACCGGATCTTTTCAGCAGGATACACAGGATAATGCTTCCTGGTGATTATATATCACTAAGACTAACCGGTGAAGATATCACAACATTTTCAGGTCTTTCTGAAGGCATCTTCTGGGATTTCACCGATAACAGATTGTCAGACAGGCTGATGAAGTATTATGAATTCAGGAATGAATTGATCCCCACAGTGTTGCCGTCATTCTCAGATCAGGGAAGAGTGACACGGCAGGCAGCAGAAGAACTGGACCTTTCGGAAGGAATTCCGGTTTCATACCGTGCAGGTGACCAGCCGAACAATGCACTATCGCTGAATGTGTTCAATCCGGGTGAGGTGGCAGCAACGGCAGGTACATCCGGAGTAATTTATGGCGTTACGGATCAAAAGAAGTATGATCCTCTGTCGAGAGTTAATACTTTTCTGCATGTAAACCACACATCTGATGAACCGCGGCTGGGCGTCCTCCTGTGCATTAATGGAACAGGGATACTCAATTCGTGGTTGAGACATAATGCCGGGAATGATATTCCCTACAACTCGATGAATGACCTTGCGGGGAAAATTGATCCCGGATCAGACGGACTTGCTGTATTACCCTTCGGTAATGGCGCCGAGAGGATGCTTGGTAACAGGGATATCGGTGCCAGGATCCTCGGACTCAACTTCAACACCCATACCAGCGCCCACCTCTTCAGAGCAGCTCAGGAAGGTATTGTTTTTTCAATCAGATACGGTTTTGACATCATGAAGGAGACCGGGATTACTCCCTCGGTTATTAGAGCTGGTGCAGCAAACATGTTCCAGAGCCCTGTTTTCAGGGAAGCATTATCGTGTATAACCGGGACAGAGATACATTTATATAATACCGATGGTTCAATAGGTGCTGCACGTGGCGCAGGAATAGGCTGCGGATATTATAAATCAGTTAAGGAAGCATTTGAAGGTTTAAGGGAAGTTGGAGTGACCGCTCCCGACAAATCAAGAACCGACGCTTATCATTCAGCATATTCAGTCTGGAAAAATCACCTGGAAAGCATATGATAAGTATCATTTTCCATGACATATCATTAACTCTTAAATTCGTTATTCCGGACCGGGAATATTTTTCCAGGGGAAGTCACACAAGATTTCACAATATACCGGAAGTTTCATAAATTGGCATGTTCAAAAAAAAATCACTTAAAAACTTATAAATATGATCTACAAAGGCAAAAAAGAGTACTATCCCGGAATAGGGAAGATAAAATTTGAGGGTAACAAATCAAAAAATCCCCTTGCATTCAAATGGTATAATCCCGAACAGGTCCTTTCGGGGAAAAAGATGAAGGATCATCTTCGTTTTGCGATTGCCTTCTGGCACTCATTCTGTGGCGATGGAGGCGATCCGTTTGGCTCTCCGACCCACGCTTTCCCATGGCATAATGTAACAAATCATGATGATCAGGCCAGGATGAAGCTTGATGCTGCCTTTGAGTTTTTCACAAAAATTGGTTCCGGGTTTTATTGTTTCCACGATGTTGATGTGGTGGGAAATGGTTCGGTTGCTGAGATTGAGAAACGGCTTGATAAAATAGTCCCTGTCATGAAGAAAATGCAGCAGCAGACAGGTGTAAAGCTCCTGTGGGGCACTGCTAATCTTTTCTCGCATCCGCGTTATATGAACGGAGCAGCTACAAATCCCGATTTTGCAGTTGTTGTTAATGTTGCGGCACAGCTGAAAAATGCAATTGATGCCACCATTGAGCTTGGCGGTGTCAATTATGTATTCTGGGGAGGAAGGGAAGGCTATATGAGCCTTCATAATACCGATATGAAACGGGAGGTGGATCACATGGCCATGATGCTAACTCTGGCAAGGGATTATGGAAGAAAGAAGGGATTCAAAGGGACATTCCTTATTGAACCCAAACCCATGGAGCCGTCAAAGCATCAGTACGATTATGATGCTGCTACAGTCATAGGATTCCTGCGGAATTACGGACTTGACAAGGATTTCAAGCTGAATGTAGAAGTAAACCATGCAACCCTGGCGGGACACTCCTTTGCACACGATCTCCAGGTTGCTGCCGATGCAGGAATGCTCGGGAGCATTGATGCCAATAAAGGGGACTATCAGAACGGCTGGGATACTGATGAATTTCCGACCAACGTTTATGAGGTCGCCGAAGCAATGATGGTGATTCTGAGGGCTGGGGGATTCACTAACGGCGGGATAAATTTCGATGCCAAAATAAGGAGAAACTCATCTGACATTGAAGACCTTTTCATTGCACACATCAGCGGTATGGATACTTTCGCCAGGGCTTTGCTGATTGCCGATAAAGTGCTTAAGGAAAGCGATTATCTGAAGATGAGGAAAAAAAGGTACGCTTCCTTTGATAAAGGTCCGGGAAAAGATTTTGAAAAGGGCAGGCTCACGCTTGAACAACTCAAGGCTATTGCCCTGAAGAATGGTGAACCCCGGACGATCAGCGGCAAACAGGAGCTTTATGAGCAGCTGATAAATATGTATCTGGCTTAGATCTGAGAGGTAGTAACCTCAAATTTCGGAGGATTGGCAATTGACTTTTTCACTTTGCAGAGCTCGGCAACGTGAACGATTGATGCCTTATATTTTTCAGGGAAATCAGGAGGTAACTTAATATCAATCTTTATATCAGTCGGCAATCCTGTCTCTTTATCATATTCTGCCGTCTGGATGATCTTTATTTTATCTGCAGGTATTTTACGATTGTCACAGAAGGATTTGACATAGATTCCGGCGCATGTTCCGATTGAGGCAAGGTATAGTTCAAAGGGAGAAGGAGCCGAGTTTTCCCCGCCGCTGTTAACCGGCTGATCTGTCTTTATGGTGTGGCCATGTGTATGAGCGGTTATAACTTTCCCGCCATCAAATGTAATTTCCATCTGGTTTGAATTTATAAGGTAATATAATGGGGGGCTGTTGAAAAAGCAAAATGGCAAACCCCCAATGTTATTTCTGTCTTGTGAGCATAAGTTCCAGATCTTCTTTGAGCGCTGCAAGATCTTCTTCGTGTTCGACTTCCTGTGAAATAATTGTAAGTATAATATTATATGTTACAGGATCAGTTTCCCTGGTGACGTCAAGAAGACTGCTGTAAGTGCGGATGGCGCACTGTTCCCCCCTGATATTCTGGTCGAGCACAACCTCCACATAATGATCGACAGGTGCATCATATCCGCAGTTTGTAATTTTGAGCCATTCAGCAGGCGAGAGTACAG
>JADDYF010000181.1 GCA_015712185.1 Bacteroidales bacterium | reverse complement strand
GGTGACTTAATCTATCTTGCTTTCAGGCGAAGAAGCAGTTATTCGGATGATTTGGTTACGGGATTAAAGATCATCATTAATTCTGATCCTGTTTATTCTTTTGGGGCTTCAGGTATAGCTTCAACCTTATGGCATGGTGTTACGCAGGGACCTAATTCACCTAATTTGCAGGACCTTAATGAAGGCGCAGGAGGTGCTCTCATACATTTTTATTATACACATGAGTACGTGGATGAGAGTAGTTTGCCCAAAAAATAATTTAACCAGATGATAAGTAACCCAAACAGGAAAATTATCATTCTTTACTTCACAATATTCAGCAAATCGAGAAACTCGTTCAGAAAAAAGGTATTTTCATGAATCCCGGAGAACCTCTCTGCCCCCGGTCCATATGAAAACATCGGCACCATAACAGCAGTATGAGCTCCTGAAGTGATAAAATTGCCAACCACCCTGTGATACTGCCTGTTTCCGCCGATAAGGGATAGTCCGCCTGTTTCATGATCAGCAGTTACGACAACCAGTGTTTTACCGTTGGTTTCAGCGAATGCTTTGGCAACAGATATAGCGTTGTCCATATCTATGACTTCTGCAACAGTATATTCCATATTCTTTTCATGTGCGCCCCAGTCTATCATCGACCCTTCCACCATAAGAAAAAATCCGTCCTTATCCCTGCTCAGTACTTCAATGGCTTTTCTTGTCATTTCCTGAAGCATGCCGGCTCTCCCCTCTTCGGCCTTGGCCATATGCTCCTTAGCCAGAAGGCCGGCTATCCTGGTTGATCCGGATTTTTTAAGGTCATCAAGATTCATTATAACATCATATCCCAACTCCCTGAGCTTTATAGTAAGATCAGCGCCATCGGCACGGTTCCGGAAATGATCCTCACCTCCACCAATAAATACATCAACAGTACCATTCAGAAAATCTTTTGCAATGTCTTCATAGTTACCTCTCCCGGAGTTGTGGGCCACGAATGATGCCGGAGTAGCATGTGTAATTGCTGATGTGCTTACTACACCTGTAGCCAATCCGTTTTTATGAGCGATTTCCGTGATTGATGTAACCGCAACCGAATCAGGTCCGACGCCTATCATGCCGTTTTTGGTTTTAATCCCGCATGCAATTGCTGTTCCACCCGCTCCTGAATCGGTAATGTAATTATCTGCGGAATAGGTCTTGCTGAAACCGGAATATGGGAATGATTCCATGGAAAACGGATAGGCACTTTTGGTTATACCTGCATATACATGTGCGGTTCCCATCCCGTCCCCGATGAAAAGGATAATATTTTTCGCCCTTTGTTTTGATGTGTGGGTTCTGCTTATGTTCTGCACGGAACAACCAGGAAACACCACTAACAATATAATAGTCAGTGTCTTAAATATTTGTATTCTCATTTATTTTAAATTAATTTCTGGCTAAATATAATATGATTTCAGCAATTGCTTATACATGTTAAACTATCCAGCGACTGTTTTTGTTTATTTAACAGGAAGAAATGACTTTGCCAGAGCTTCACTATCCCGGAATTTTTCCATAAGTTTCAGAAGCCGTTTATGTAGTTTTTTTCTTACGGAATTATATGATGGATCGTCATATACATTTTTCATTTCATGAGGATCAGCCTTAAGATCATAAAGCTCCCACTCATCAATATCATAATAGTAGTGTATCAGCTTATATCGTTCAGTGCTCATACCGTAATGCCGCTTGACCATATGAGAACCGGGATATTCATAATAATGATAATAGTGTTCTTTCCTCCAGTTTGACGGAGTTTTTCCCTTTAAGATCGGAACCATACTGCGTCCCTGCATTTCTGCGGGAACTGACACACCGGCCATTTCAAGAAGTGTTTCGGGGATGTCTATATTTGAGACCATGTCATTGTTTACGGTTCCGGGCTTTGTAATGCCGGGCCATTGTATAAGAAGAGGAGTGCGGTATGATTCTTCAAACATCCATCGTTTATCGAACCATCCATGCTCACCGAGATAGAATCCCTGATCCGACGCATATATTACAACTGTATTTTTGTCCAGATCATTTGCCTTCAGGTAGTCAAGCACCTTACCCACGCTTTTATCAACCGCAGCTATGCATGCAAGATAATCCTGGAGGTATCGCTGATATTTGTACCTTATCAGTTCATTACCTTCAGGCCCGGTCTCATAAAACTTTTTTATTATCGGATTATACACGTCATCCCATGAAGCCATCTGCTCCTGTGTCAGTCGGTTCAGACCGGTATTTTTCATTTTCGCCTGGTCTTTATAAAGTTTCAGGTCCTCCTCAATCCTCATGGTTTTCGAAATTGTCATATCCTGAGTTTTTTCAGCTGTTCCCCGGTTGGAGTAGTCATCAAAAAGCGTGGAAGGCTCCGGAAATGTTGTGTTTTTATAAAGTGTAAGTTCATTTGGTCCCGGCTGCCATTCCCGGTGAGGTGCTTTATGATGCATCATCAGCATGAAGGGTTTACCGGATTTTTTAGCTTCATCGAGCCATCTGATGCACTTCCCGGTAATTATCTCAGTAACATAACCTTCTTCGCGGTGCCTGCCATCCTTGTTTATGAAATCGGGATTATAGTAATTACCCTGTCCGGGCAGGATCTCCCAGTGATTGAATCCGGTAGGTTCGGAGATAAGATGCCATTTACCGATGATTGCAGTATTATAACCTGCCTTCTGCAGCAATTTCGGAAATGTCTGCTGTGAACCGTCAAATGGCTGCTGACCTTCATTTTTAATGAATCCGTTTAAATGGCTGTATTTTCCGGTCAGAATAACTGCACGGCATGGACCGGATATTGAGTTGGTGACAAGGCATCTGTTAAACCGGATTCCATCCCGGGCAATCCTGTCGATATTCGGTGTGGGGGCATGATCTTTCAGTATCCCCCCATATGCGCTTATCGCCTGGTAAGCATGATCATCGCTCATGATGTAGATAATGTTCGGCTTTTGAGCAGCAGACTGGGAGACAGCGGACTGGCAGATCATAGTACCAATCCCCAGGAATGTTGTTAGTCTAAGATTAATATGCATATATATGATTTAGAAATTATCTCCTTCGTGTTCTTTGTGCGAACTTTGTGCTCTTTGTGTTTAAAGAGAACAAAGGTTTATATATTTAATTATTAATTAATTATAAATACACCTTTCAGTTCATCACTATCCTTATATCCGTATCTGACTGCTTTAATACGTACATTATATGTCCCTGGTTTAAGGTGTAGCGGTCCTGAATATAGCAACCACCGGGGATTAGCTTTTTCTTCATAGGTATACACTATTGAGGATCCGTGAGTCGGACAGTAAAATCCGAGAGTCATCGGTGAGGAATATGTGCCTCCGGTCCTGTAGTTTTTCGATGCACGGTCCTCAAGGCTGTTGATAATAAAATAAGGAACATCAGTAACTGGTTGTATCCCTCCCGGCCACATCTGTTCAATCATTTCAGGTTCATTGAGATGTCCCATATCACCTGTTTCGATGGTCCATTTTTCATGACGGTCGCGTAGGTCATCAAGGATCGTTTTATATTTCAGGTCGTTTACAATGTTCTTAATCTGGTAAGGATCGGCCTTTACATCATAAAGCTCTTCAGGCGGACGCGAATATGCCATCCAGCTTTTCTGGGGACCGGTTAGCTTTCCTTCAGCATCGAGACGCAGCATCTCCTTATAAATAGGCATGTTGCTCAGGTAAGGCACCCAGATCGGATATGGCTCATTTGGATAATAATTACGTATGTACAGGTAGTCTTTCGTCCGTACTGAACGGATCATATCGTACGACTCATCCACCCTGTCGCGGGCAGCAAAGACTGCCTCTCTTGCAGCGCCTTTCTGGCTTCCCAGGAAAGGAATACCCTGCATGTGCGCCGGAACCGGCACTCCCGCCAGCGATAGCACAGTCGGACCAAGATCAATGGAACTGATCAGTCGGTCATCAACAGTGCCTGCTTTTGACCTGTCAGGCCATTTTATAATAAGAGGAATATTCAGTCCTGAATCATAAAGCCATCTTTTACACCTTGGCAGACCGTCCCCATGGTCACCCCAGAAAAAGATTATTGTATTGTTAAGCTCCCCTTCCCTTTCAAGTTCCGTCAGTAACACGCCGACCACTGAGTCGAGGCGGGCGATATTATCGTACATCTTTGCGATATTGACTCTGATGATTTCGTTGTCGGGGTAATATGGTGGCACTTTAATCTTTTTCGGATCGGTTTTCACATTGGTAATATCCCAGTTCTGGCTTTCATGAGTGCCGGTCCAGTTAAATACTGCAAAGAAAGGCTGCTTTTTATCGGGACGGTTCCTGTAATGCGCTTTATTGCTGCATTCATCCCAGATGCTTGCAGGGACCACGTTTCCTGCAAACTGATAGTCAGTTTTGGCGTTGTTTGTACAGTAATATCCTGCAGCTCTCAGAAACTCGGTGAATGTCTTTACGTAATGAGGCGGAACAGCGGTAAATGCCAGAGGATTTTCCGCTGAACGTCTGTAGGATGTGGTCCGCATGTGCATGCATCCGATAGATGTCTGGTACATGCCGGTAATGATCCCTGCACGGCATGGAGCGCTTATTGCCGCTGTTGTAAAGACATTAGTGAAACGGATACCCTGCGATGCCAGCCTGTCGATATTCGGCGTTCTGGCTAAATTATCGCCATAGCATCCGAGGTGCGGACTCATATCCTCGGTAGATATCCACAGGATGTTGGGACGGATCTGTGTCTGCTGCCCTGCAGCATTGGCCGCTAATAATGAGGCAACGCTTACTCCGAATAATGATTTAAGTCTGTTCATTGGTTTCTTATAGTTTATTTTACTGATCCGGCTTGTCGCCTGCCGGTACCAGGGTTATTTGTAAGATTATCTCCCAGGTCATTTCTTGCTTCATCTGCCAGAGCCTGCAGCTCTTTGACTTTTTCAGGATAGAATGCAGCTACATCGTACCATTCTCCCGGATCGCGGCGGAGGTCATAAAGCTGCACCTCTTTTATTGTCTCAGTGGCAGTGGGGCCCGGCCATCCATCCATTCCCGGCTTCATACCTCTGTATGTCCGGAACCTGTGAGGAAGGACGAGTTTCCAGTAATCACGCTGAACCGCTTCAAGACTATTCTGCTCATAATAGTAATAAAACTCGTGACGCGGTGCAGCCGAATTATCACCAGTCATGAGCGGCAGAATGTTCACTCCGTCAATTTTAACCAAAGGCAGAGATGCTCCTGTTATTGCAGCAAGTGTCGGCAGTATATCTATTGAGCTAGTCAGCTCGTTACAGACAGTACCTGGAGGAATCACTCCCGGCCATCTCATGATGCAGGGAACTCTCTGTCCCCCCTCCCAGCTTGTTCCTTTACCTTCCCGCAGACCGCCGGTAGTACCGGCATGGTTGCCGAAGTTGAGCCACGGGCCGTTATCGCTCGTAAAAATTACCAGTGTATTCTTTTCCAGTCCATTACGCTCCAGAGCTTTCATAATCTCACCGACCGACCAGTCAACCTCCATCATTACGTCGCCATACATCCCCTGTTTACTCTTTCCTCTGAATTTCGCGGAAACGCCAAGCGGAATGTGGACCATTGATTGGGGAAAGTACAGAAAGAATTGTTCCTTTCTGTGGTTTTCAATAAATCTGACTGCACGTTCAGTATATTCAGTTGTAAGCTTATCCTGGTCAGCCAGTGTTCTCACCTCTCCTGCCTTTTCATTTCCTTCCACCAGTGGGAGAACCGGATATTTCATTTTACTGCTGGTGGTGTCTTTCAGGTGAATGGCGACACCGTCAAAATCCACGGGCCACATATCATTGGAATAAGGAATGCCGTAATATTCATCGAACCCGTGCTGGAGGGGTAGGAACACCTTATGATGTCCCAGATGCCATTTACCAATGATGCCTGTGTGATACCCTTTTGTTTTCAATAATTCCGCTATTGTGGTTTCACCAGAATGAATACCATTAGTTGCCCAGGGCATGAGAGCTCCCGCAATGCCGATCCGGTTGGGATAACAGCCGGTGAGCAGTCCGGCCCGTGAGGCGCTGCAGACAGCCTGAGGACAGTAGTACCAGGTGAACTGCATGCCCTGTGAAGCCAGACGGTCAAGATTTGGAGTCTCGTACTGGTTTGCTCCTGTCCTGCCAATATCACCATAACCCATATCATCCATAAGGATCAGTATGATATTGGGTGTGGCAGGTATAAAAGGAGCAGTTTTCTGCGAAGCTGCCGGAAAAACAGCAAGAGCGGCTGTCCCGAACCCAAGTGCTGATTTAATATTGATCATGGCTTATACTTAAATTTGTTTTTTTACTCTTTGAGTTTTACTCCCCACCTACCCCCCCCCCAAAATGGGGGGCTAAAAACTGCACATTAATTAACCACTATTATTTAATGGAAAAGAAGGTAATGCCCCCTTCAGGGGGTTGGGGGTAAACCATTCCATTCCGGGTTTTGAAGCATCATCTTTGCATTAGTCCTCGACCTCCATTCCTTAAGGAGGCCATATAATTCTTTTGTTTTTTCCGGATTGGATGACGAAATATCATTGGTTTCCGAAATATCATTTTCGAGATCGTAAAGCTCCTGTCTCTCTTTCTCAAAGTTATCGATCAGCTTGTATCGCCCAAGCCTGACTGCGCTTCCGGGCTCAACGCCCTGGTTTGAATAATGCGGATAATGCCAGAATAATGGCCGGTCAGTCAACTCATCCTCACTGAACAGAGACACGATACTGATCCCGTCAGTCCGGTCACTTCCTGAATCTGAACCTGTCATTTCAGCTATAGTTGGAAAAAAGTCGATCGAAGAAACCGGAGTATTTATTATGGTTCCCGGTTTCCCTTTTCCCGGGTACTTAATAATTAGCGGCACTCTGATGCCACCCTCATATAGCCACCCTTTGCCGGCCCTTAACGGTGAATTGCATGTGGGTGAACCTTCTGACGTTGCCAGACCTCCGTTATCAGAAGTAAAAAAGATGACTGTCTTCTTTTCGATCTTAAGCTCTTTTATTTTTTCCAGAAGTCTTCCTATATTCTCATCGACGCTCCAGATCATTGCTGCGTAAACGGGATTACTCTGGATTACCCTCTCCTTGAAATTATCG
>JADDYF010000176.1 GCA_015712185.1 Bacteroidales bacterium | reverse complement strand
GGATCTCATCTTTTTCACTCAGGTTTATATTTGTCTCTATATAGAGGTCATCTACATTAAACCTCTTACTCAGGAAGGTTATCAGCTTCTGCCGGTAGTTCTGTACAAACAGATCCCTCTGCGCAGCATTCGTCAGGTGAATCCTCACCATATGTTCATTTTCCATCTCAGGCTGGATTGATTTGAACATGCTTATTATGCGGGGACCTTCGCCAATCAGCTGGTTCCTGAATTCTTCCCAGGCTGCTGCAAACGTCTCGGGATTAAAATCCTCAATCTTCTCTGCAACCGGTTCTGGTTTTACTTCGGCAGCAGCCGGAGCAGGTTTGACTGGTGCCTTTGAGTCTTCAGATATCAGTTCCTTGATAGAAAATGACTTTGATGGCTTGTCAAGATCGGCAGGAATATGACTTACCGGGATCTTCCCTCTGCCGGGTACATTTTTCCCGGGCTCCGCAGCCTGCCGTATTATCTGTGATTTTGAGGGGGGTGTAAGCAGCTGATCGTCATCAGCCATTTTTACTTCGTCAGGCTTTTTTTTTTCATTTGCCGGTTCCCCTCCGGCAGTCAGCCTGCACAGCCTGATCAATGAGAGCTCGACATGGAGTCTGGGATTCTTGCTGCTTTTATAGTTTATATCGCAATTGCTGCCGATCTCAAGAGCCCTGTAAAGAAAATCCACAGTGCATCTGGCACTCTGCCCGAGATATCTCTGTTTAACGGAAGGTGTTGCTTCGAGCAGGCGCAGGGTGGCTTCGTCCTTGCTTACAAGCAGGTCGCGCAAATGGCTGTTCAGACCTGTCACAAAATTATGTCCGTCAAATCCTTTCTCAAGTATTTCATTAAAGGTCATCAGCATCGAAGAGATATCGCCGTTAAGTGCACTGTCTATTCTCTTAAAGTAATACTCATAGTCCAGCACATTCAGGTTCTCAATTACGTCCCTGTAGGTTATCTTCTTCCCGCTCAGACTGACGATCTGGTCGAATATTGACAGGGCATCCCTGAGGGCGCCGTCCGCTTTCTGTGCAATAACGTGGAATGCTTCCTCCTCAGCCGCCACAGCTTCATTCTTTGCTACATACATCAGCCTTCCAACTATATCCTCAATCCTGATCCTGTTAAAATCGAAGATCTGACATCTTGAAAGAATGGTAGGGATGATCTTATGTTTCTCTGTTGTCGCAAGAATAAAGATCGCATGGGCCGGCGGTTCCTCAAGAGTTTTCAGGAAAGCATTGAATGCAGAGGCAGAGAGCATGTGAACCTCGTCTATTATATAAATGCTGTATTTCCCGATCTGCGGGGGAATTCTTACCTGATCATTCAGGCTTCTGATATCTTCAACCTTATTGTTGGATGCAGCATCAAGTTCGTGAATATTGAATGATCTCATCGTATTGAACGACTGGCACGATTCGCACTTATCGCAGGCTTCAGCATTCTCCCTGAGATTCATGCAGTTAATTGTCTTGGCGAATATCCTGGCACAGGTTGTTTTCCCGACACCCCTGGGTCCGCAGAAGAGATATGACTGAGTAAGGTGTTTGTTTTTTATTGCATTCTTAAGGGTATTGGTTATAGAATCCTGGCCAACCACCATGTCGAATGTGGCAGGACGGTATTTCCTTGCAGAAACAATAAAGTTTTCCATAGAATCTCTCTCTGTCTGTTAACATTGTCGCCGTACAAATATAGTTAAAAAGCCTATGCTGCAAGCAGGACATCTGAAACGGGCAGCATCCGGGAAGAGTTAAGCTCTGCGTTATTCCTTATTTTCTGTGAATTTATTTTTGTTTAAACCAAAATAATTGTACTTTTGCGAGCCAAAATCATTAAATTAATTATATCAGATCATTATGTTAAATCAGTACGAAACCGTTTTCATTGCAACTCCCGTTTTATCTGAGAACCAGATGAAGGAAGCGGTACAAAAATTCAAGAAGGTCATCACCGATAACAAGGGGGAGATCGTTCATGAAGAGAACTGGGGCCTGAAAAAGCTGGCCTATCCTATTCAGAAGAAGTCGACAGGCTTCTATTACCTTATTGAATTCAGAGGCCAGGGCAGCCTTATCGAGAAACTTGAAGTCCAGTATCGTCGTGATGAGAGGATTATCAGGTTCCTGACCTTCAGGATGGAAAAATTCGCCGTCGAATATGCAGAAAAAAAGAGAAAACAGAAAGAAACCGGAAAAGCAAAGGAGGAATAAGATATGGCACAGAATGAATCCGAAATAAGATATTTGACACCGCCGACTGTAGAGGTAAAGAAAAAGAAATACTGCCGTTTCAAAAAGAACAGGATCCGATATATCGATTATAAAGATCCGGAATTCCTCAAAAAGTTCCTGAACGACCAGGGGAAAATACTTCCCCGAAGGATTACCGGTACATCACTTAAATACCAGAGGAAAGTGGCAAAATCCGTCAAGAGAGCCCGCCATATTGCCCTTCTTCCTTATGTCACTGATCTTTTAAAATAGGGAGGAATAATATGGAAATTATACTGTTACAGGATGTTCCCAAACTCGGATCGAAGGATGATCTGGTACATGTCAAGGACGGATACGGCAGGAATTACCTTATTCCGAGAGGTTATGCCGTCGCAGCTACTTCATCTGCAAAGAAAATGCATGCTGAGAACCTGAAGCAGAGAGCCCATAAGGAAGAGAAAATAAAGGCTGAAGCTCAGGAAATAGCTTCACGCCTTGCAGAGATAAAGCTTGTTGTCGGTGCCAAAACAAGTTCATCAGGTAAGATATTCGGATCGGTCAATACCATTCAGATCTCAGAGGCACTGAAGGAAAAGGGATTTGAAATCGACCGTAAGAGCATTACCCTTCCCGAAGATCAGATCAAAGAGATAGGAAAGTACAAAGCTTCCATCAAGCTCCACAGGGAGATAAAAGTCGAAGTTGAGTTTGAAATAGTCGCCGAATAGACCGGGTACCGAGAACCCAGGACCGAGTACCCAGGACCCGGAACCAGCGTCTCCCCCGCAACTCATGCATAAGGTGGAACACCCGTCGTTTAATAATTGTCATGGTAATCCTTCCGTCTCTCATATTTCAGGTCGGCAAGGACTGCAGCCTTAACTCTTATCGAGAATTCCCACATCTTCATGTAGCCGTTCGGTATCCAGTTGAAGCTCATATCCCAGCAGTGAAGATCACGTGAAATCTGGATCTGCGTCATTGTGATCTGCTTTTGCGTGAAATCAAAGCCCGAGCTGTATGATATTGATGTCTTTTTAGTAAGGGTCAGGGTACCCCTCAGAGATAATGTCTGGCTGATATTTGAAGTAAAAGCCGGTTTTGAATAGTTAAAAGCATAGCTGACATTCATCGTCCACGGCACATCAAAGATCGGATAGCCATACTCATCCATCTGACGGTCTGCTGCTTCCATAGCTGCAGCCGGATTGGCACCCGGTGTAATGCCGGGTCCCTGCGGACCCTGACTTTGTATGGCGGGACGTGAACCCTGAGCTTCCCCTCCCTCCTTTTTTTGAAGAAGACGCTGCAGATCAAAATCGATGCTCACGCCAAAATTATTCATCCTCATCAGTTTTCTGCTCTTTGTCCAGAGGAAGGTTCCTGTCGGTGTTCCCCTGCTGTTCAATGCATACAGCGAGAAATCACTTCTCGCGGAGATGCCGATATTTTCGAACAGGGTCGTTCTCATCACCATCGACACCGGCGCCCAGTTCAATGAATCGGCGAATATATTATAGGAAGTTGCGATACCGAAATTCTCAATCAGCTTCACCTTCTTTGCTTTTCCTGAGGTATCATCCCGGGCAAATACCTTTGCTTCAAGGATATTTGTGAGATTGAACGATATATTGCCGCTCCTGGTTGACAGTGAGGGTGTTCCGAAGATATTACCGTCAAAAATCGAATAGTTTCTCATCCTCCCCGTTGTATCGTACTGTACCTGCCTGAACATCCTGGAGCTTAATCCTTTGAATGAAGGTGTATAGCTGAAGCTCACCGACGGCTTCATAACATGGCGTATAGCTTGCAACCTGGCATCAGGCCTGTTCTTAAACTGAAAAGTACCGAAAACCTGGGGATTGTAACTTGCTCCTATCGAAGGATTGATGGCATGCCCATAGAAGAATCCTCTCAATGTATCATTAATTATCGAGGGAACTATTTTATCCTTGTTTGGATCAAAATAAAACGGATCCCACCTTTTTTCGATTTTCTGTGTATATAATACTCCTTTATATGAGATCTGCGGTGAGATGGAGAAATTCCTGAACGGCCGTATCTGCAGGCTCAGGGGAGCCTCATGGCTAAAGCCGGTCCTCATATTATTCCAGACACTTTTCGTGAAAAGAAGGCTATCGTATGTACTGATCTGATTGTCGAGCGATGCGGAATACTGAAACTGGAGCTCCTGGTACCACTTTCTCGGACCGGCACTTCTCCTGCTCTTGAGAGGGTATATCCTCGACGCATTGAAGCTGACCTTTGGCAGGTTGAGGCTGACGGTTTTATTCCTTACATTCTGGCTGTGATTCATACTGGCCGACATATTGAAAGGAGTTCCTTCCCATGTTTTGGAGTAACTCACGCTTGACTGCCGCTGGGTTGTTATATGGTCGTTCAGATTATAACTGTTATTCCTGTCAAAACCGCTTGAACTCATATTTACACTGGCTGAGAATCTTGATCCCGGCCTTGCCTTGGGATTCTGGACATAGCTCCATGCAAAATTGTAATTAACTGATTTATTGTAATCCTCCAGTCCTTTGTGTCCCGAGATATTATTGGCATAGCTGAATGACAGATTGCCGCTGTATTTATACAGCCTGTTATAGTTTGTCTGCCCTGTGACCATCCACGAACCGTTGGTGAAAATATTCCCTTTCAGTGTCAGGTCAAAATAATCGTTGATGGGCATATAATAACCTCCGTCTGTAAGTGCATAACCCCTCCCCGCTTCATAATGCGGCTTGGGCACAATTATCCCTGCAGCCTGTCTTTTTGTCTGGATGGGAAAAAAGCCGAAAGGGATGACAAGCGGCAGAGGCACTCCTTCGAACACCAGGTTGCCGGGCCCTGAAACAATCTTCTTACCCGGATATACCTTTGCACGCGGCAGGTTAATATAGAAATGAGGCGTATCTGCATCACATGTTGAGTAGGTGCTTCTGGCAATGTTTGAGGTACCGTCTTCGAGCAGCTTTGTATAAGCGCTCCTGAGGAGACCATCCTCCTGTTCTGTAACAATGCTTTTGATATAGGCTTTCCGTGTTTTGAAATTATACGACAGCTCATCTGCTTCGAACTCCTGGTCACCTTCCTTGAAGACGGGCTTCCCTGTAATTTTCCCGGTGGTATCTTTCCTTCCCGCAGCAAAAACCACATTTGTCTCCATATTGAATACAATGGAGTCAGCTTTTATCTGCATGGCACCATAATTGACTTCCGCCCCCTGAATGAGGGTGGTTGTCTTGTTTATGAGATCGCTCCTGATCAGGCCTGTCGCCGAATATGTCACCTGCTTGTCAATAGCATCGGATGATATCCTTTTCATCTTCGTGGATAGCGTGTCGGGAGCAAGTGTATCCTGTTTTATCAGGACTGAATC
>JADDYF010000143.1 GCA_015712185.1 Bacteroidales bacterium | reverse complement strand
GGAACTTATTGAAATACAATGCCTCCACCCCCTTCTTTGCGACAGCAGAGAAGGGGTCCCGATAGCTATCGGGAGGGGGGATGAGTACATGCAGCCAGAGAAGATGGTTAACTGCACAACGCGTTATTTTATTTATTTTCTCTACTATTTTACACTCTAAATATAAATAAATTGAATAAGAATAATAAACTTTAATCTTTTTAGTTAGTTTAAAACATAATATCATTAGTTTTGTCGGACAAACAGGTCTATTTGGAATAAAATTTGTGTATTAAATCCCGTTGTCTCACAAAGGGTCATAGAATGAGGAGCATCCGGAGACTGATAATCATCACGATAGCGTGTATAGCGTGTTTAAATGCAGGCGGCCAGTTCTACAACGGTCATCAGATGACCTTTGGCAAAAACAAGGTTCAGTACTACGATTATTACTGGTCATTTTACAGGTTTGAAAATATCGATTGTTACTTCAATGAATTCGGTCGTGAGCTGGCTCAGTACACCGCTGATTTCGGATTGAAAAAGCTTGAAGAGATTGAGGATTTCTTCGACTATACCCTCGAGAAAAGGCTTATCTTCATCATTTACAATAAGAATGCAGAATATAAGCAATCCAATATAGGCCTTATTACATCGGACGAGGAAAGTTATAATACCGGCGGATTCAGCAGATTGATCAAAAACAAGGTAATGCTCTATTATGAAGGCGATCATGTTGCTTATCAAAAACAGATAGGAGCATCAATTACTGAGATGATAATCAATGAAATGCTGTATGACGCGGATGTCAGGGACAGGATCAACAGCTCTTCCGTAATTACCATCCCGAACTGGTATCTGAAAGGACTTATAAATTACGTCTCCTACGGTTGGGACTATGAGTCAGAGGACCGGGTCAAGGACGGGATCATGTCAGGAAAATACAAAAACATAAATCACCTTGAATATGACGATGCCACCTATGCGGGTCAATCATTCTGGAGGTTCATCGGACGAGAGTATGGTGATGCCCTGATACCAAATATTATTTACCTGACCAAGATCTACAAGAATATCGATGACGGATTTCTGTATGTTATAGGTAAGAATCTGAAGGAACTTCTTAAGGAATGGAAAGAATTTTACAGGAAGGAATTTTCAGACGACAGAAACCTGCCAGGGTATGATCAGAATGTAATCCGGAAATCGAAAAAAGAGCAGGTGTACCAGCAGGTCAAGGTAAGTCCGGATGGTGAATATATTGCATTTGTCACAAATGACTGGGGCAAAAAGAAGATACGACTCTATAACCAGAGAACCGGCAAGCTGAAGGTGATCTTCAGGAAGGAGCCAAAATATGAACAGGTTACAGACAATACCTACCCGGTGCTTGCCTGGCATCCCAGCGGGAAAATCCTTACATTCATCAACGAGGAAAAGGCTGACCTGGTGATGTATTTTTACAGGATCAATGAGAAATCGACTGAAAAAAGAAACCTTCTATATTTTGACAAGATCCTGGATTTCTCATATTCACCCGAAGGTTCCAGACTTATTTTTTCCGGAGTCAAGGATGGCATAACTGATCTGTATGTACATACCATTGCGTCAGGAACTAATGAACAGCTGACACGGGATATTGCTGATGATCTGAATCCGTCATTCCTTCAGGGATCAGCCGATGAGATTATCTTTTCATCAGACAGACTCTCTGATACTTTGGGAAACACAGGGGATCCCTATGAAAGGGTCGGACTGACGTTCGATCTTTTTACTTATGATCTTTCAAAGAGAGGCAAACTGCTTACGAGGCTGACCGAAGGAAATTATATTGACAGGTTTTCACCTGCAGGAGCAGTCGGGAACAAATTTACCTACATCGGCGATGCCGATGGTGTGCTAAACAGATATACAGCCACATTTGACAGCACAATAAGCTTTATCGACACAACAACCCATTACAGGTATTTTATCAATTCACAGCCTGTGACAAACTATGACCGGAATATTCTCAGCCAGTCGGTAGCAAACGCCTCAGACGAATTTGGTGAGGTCCTTTTCAGTAAGGGAAGGTTTATGGTGCGTAAAGGGAACATGGCTGGTTCGGAACCCATCCGGACAGATGAAGCCGGCCTGACCAATTTCAGGAAAGAGAAAACCATCCTGCTGCATAAAGCAGACAGTATCGAACAGATAAGGCAATGGCTGGTTGCGGAAGATAAAAGGAGAAGGGATACTCTGACCAAACCCCTGTACGAGTATTATATCCGGAATGAGCCGATTGACATCAACCACTACATTTTTGAGAAGGAAAAACAGAATTACTATGAACAGCTTTGGCGCAAGGATTACATGGACATAGACCTCGACACAGGTATCCTCGATCTGCCCCTGATCAGAATATATGAAACTTCTTTCTACAATAATTATATTGCTAACCAGATTGATTTCAGCTTTCTCAACAATACCTATCAGGTTTACAGCGGGGGCGCACCATATTTTAATCCCGGATTGAATCTCCTCTCAAGGTTCGGTGTCATAGATCTCTTTGAAAATTACAGGATCACAGGAGGATTCAGGTTTTCAGGCAACTTCGATAGCAATGAATACCTCGTTAGTGTTGAAAACCTTAAAGGCAAATTCGACAAACAGTTTATCTTCCACAGGCAGGGATACTTCAGCTCCAATGATTCAAGCCTCTTTAAGTCACATACCCATAATGTTTATCTTAGCTTTTCCAGACCATTTACCCCGGTGCTCGCCCTTAAAGGCACTCTGGCTTACAGGTCCGACAGGCATGTGTACCTTGTCACCGACATGGCAGCTCTTTATAACAAAAGCATAATGCGTCACTGGGCAAGCCTGAAGGGCGAAGTTATTTATGATAACACCCGTAAGAGAAGTATCAATATTTATTATGGAACCAGATTCAAGATCTTCGGAGAATATTACAAAGAGCTGACACAAAGCAAGACGGATATGATCGTCATCGGGATGGATATCAGGAAGTACACAAAAATTCACAGGGAACTCATTTGGGCAAACCGGCTCGCAGCGAGTACATCTTATGGTCCGACAAA
>JADDYF010000110.1 GCA_015712185.1 Bacteroidales bacterium | reverse complement strand
AATGAGTTCACTGCCTTTAAAGATGCACAATTTTAAATACCAGCTCCTTCAGCAGTTCTCCCGGCTCGCTGGTAAGATCACCGAATCCCTTTGATTTCATGTCGTATGTCCGTAGCAGGCTTATAGCCTGTACTGTCCTCGATACGTTATACTTTCCCGCCGAGACCTCATAATCTTTTACAAAATACGGGTGTATCTTCAGGGCAGCTGCAACGTTGTTCTTCGATTTGTCGGTCAGGAAGTGATATGTAAGCAGTTTGCTGAAGTGGCTGAAAAGCGAGGCAATTGTGAGGGTCAATGGATTATCCCTGGGATTGTTCGCAAAATGATGGACTATCATGTTGGCTTTAAGGATATTCTTTTCGCCAACTGCTTTCTGAAGCTCAAAATTGTTGTAATCCTTGCTTATCCCGATATTCTTCTCGACCAGGGCAGTGGTTATTACAGGCTTGCCCGGAGGCAGGGTAATTATAAGCTTGTTAAGCTCATTTACTATTTTGTGGAGGTCGGTTCCCAGGTATTCCGTCAGCATCGCGCTGGCGCTTGGATCTGCTTTTATTCCACGGGTCATCAGGAATCTTTCTATCCATGCCGGCACCTGGTAGTCGCGAAGCCTGATGGACTCGAAATAAACTGCATTCTTCTCGAGAGTCTTGAAGAATTTGGTCCTTTTATCAACCAGTTTGTATTTATAGTTGATGACAAGAATTGTCGACAGGAGGGGCTTCTCGAGATAATATGCCAGGTCCTCAATCTTTTTCAGCGTCTGTGCTTCTTTCACAATAACCACCTGGTGGCTCGACATCATCGGAAACCTTCGGGCTGTCTCGGTTATTGCGGCGACACTTGTTTCTTCGCCGTACAAAATTACCTGGTTAAACGGCTTTTCAGATTCCGTCAGCACTTTCTCTTCGATATGATCTGTGACAAGATCTATATAATATGGCTCCTCTCCGGCAAGAAAGTAAACCGGTTTGAAGATCCTTTTCTTCAGATCAGAAATTATCTCTTCATAGGTGACTGCCATCTCAGAACTTAAGGTGTTTTACAGAGATGCCATTTTCCTTGATCTCTCTCAGTGCATCTATTCCTATGCGAAGGTGAGACTCAACATACCTGGAGGTCACCCTGCGGTCGCTGGCTTCAGTCTTTATTCCGGTCGAAATCATCGGCTGGTCTGATACCAGGAGCAGCGCTCCTGTGGGTATCTCATTGGCGAATCCGACAGTGAAAATGGTTGCTGTCTCCATATCTATAGCCATAGCACGTGTCTTGACAAGATATTTTTTGAACCTGTCGTCATACTCCCATACCCGCCTGTTGGTAGTATAGACCGTACCTGTCCAGTATTCTTTGTTATATTTAGTAATGGCCGCTGAAATGGCACTCTGTAGTTTAAAAGCAGGCAATGCCGGAACCTCATTGGGCAGATAGTCATTTGATGTTCCATCGCTTCTGATGGCTGCAATAGGAAGGATAAGATCGCCAAGCTTGTTTTTCTTCTTGAGCCCTCCGCATTTACCCAGAAAAAGGACTGCTCTGGGATTGACTGCACTGAGGAGATCCATCACCGTTGCTGCATTGGGGCTCCCGAATCCAAAATTGATTATAGTTATGCCGTCGGCAGTTGCACTCGGCATATTCTTGTTTTTGCCTTCCACCTCAACTTTATTCCACTTTGCAAACAATTCGACATAATGCAGGAAATTTGTCAGGAGGAAATACTTGCCGAATGTATTAATGCTCTTTCCTGTATATCTTGGGAGCCAGTTATTAACAATTTCCTCTTTGGTTTTCATCCTTTGCAGTGAATTATTTTTATCTCAATATATTTGTTACAGGTCGCAAAAATACAAAACTAAGTTGAAACAGTTAAATCTGCCGGAATATTCGTTCAGGATAATAAGGAAGGGAGAAACTGACCTGATCCTCGATCCGATAAGAAAGAAATACGTCAGATTAACACCCGAGGAATGGGTGCGGCAGAATTTCGTTCAGTACCTGGTCCATGAAGGGAAATACCCGGCCGGACTGATCGGCATTGAGGTAATGTTTAAATTAAATAAGCTCAGAAAAAGAGCCGATATCCTGGTTCACAACAGGAAAGGCGAACCGGTTATGCTTGTGGAATGCAAATCGGATGAGGTAAAGCTTGATGATAAGGTGAATGACCAGATAGTTGAATATAATATGAACTACAGGATCCCGTATCTGGTCATTACAAATGGGATGAGCCATTATGCAGTAAAGATTACCGATTACGACACCCATCAGTTTGAGTATTTGCTGACAATCCCGCTTTATGAAGATCTGCAAACCTGATAATCTATGATCACGGTAACCTGTGCCATAATAAGAAATGATGAAAACAAGGTGCTTGTTGTTCAGAGAGGGGAACAGACGGATCATCCCTTCAAGTGGGAGTTTCCGGGCGGGAAGCTTCGCCCGGGTGAATCAGAGGAAGAGTGCATTATCCGTGAGATAACTGAGGAATTATCGATCGGGATAGTAATCTGCAGCAGATTGAAAACTGTCAGATTTGACTACGGTCACAAACAGATATCCCTGATCCCCTTCATATGCGACACCCTCGATGAGCTGCCATTTCTTTCCGAACATATTGCATTTAAATGGATTGCTCCTGAAGACCTGAAGAATGTGGATTTCTCAGAAGCTGACATAATCGTTGCAGACAACTACCTTCAGGTGGTCGGGAATGTCAGGGAAGATAAGACTGCAGTTATGGAGCAGGTGCAGTCTCCTGTCAATGATGAAGAACTCCGCTCGATGGTTGAAAGGATGATAAGCCTGAAAGAAGTCCAGTGGGTTGCCACTTCTGCTATTGAGAATCCCGCTATTTTTAATAAGCTGCTCGAATATTCATTTTCCGATGACAGAAAGCTCGCATTCCGGACATCCTGGATTCTCACAAAGGTCTGTGATAAGAATCCCGAAATTATATATCCGAATCTTCCACGGATAACGGAGGTGCTTGGAAGCATAGATAATGAAAGTGTTCAAAGGTCTTTCCTCAGGATCATTTCCATGAGCGATATGAATAAGCTGACAGAAGCCCATCACGGCTTGCTGGCCGATCATTGTTTTTCAGCGCTGAGATCGGGCTCTACGGCAATAGCCATAAAAGCTTATTCAATGGAGATACTTTACAGGCTTGCACTTATCTACCCTGAACTCGCCAATGAACTTGCCGTTACAATCAACATTCTCAGGGGTGAAGGTTCGGCCGGGATAATTGCACGAGGGACCATTATACTCAAAAAGCTTGCGGAGATGCCTGAAGATCCAGGATCCAGGCGGCAATAGTTTCAAGGACCTCCGGTGCGATCGTCTCCTCAATTACTCCGTATTCTGAAGCCAGTCCGGTTGTGCAGTGCTGAAACAAGTGGTTCAGTGCGGGATATTCAATTATCTCTATCCGTTTATTTCCGCCTGATTTAAGAGCTTTCTCGATGGCCGGCAGATTTACGCCGGTGGCAACCTGCAGGTCTTTTTCCCCGTTCAGCGCAAGGACAGGGCATTTAACTTTTTTCCAGTAAACTGCCGGGTCAGTGACAAGGAAATACCTCAGCCAGTTGAATGTAGCCGGATTCATGCTCGAACTGAGCTGCTTTAAAGCAGCTTCAATCTCTTCCGGCTTTTTCTTTTGTTTTTCCAGGATCTTTTTATAGGTCTCATTTATTTTTTCCGAAGCTGACTGGTTGTCCTTCTCCTTTTTCAGTATGGCGAAAAGTTTCTTATTGGTGGAAATTCCCTCTTCAGTCTCTTTTTCATCGGCTCCCGATTGCAGACTGATATCCCTGTTCTGCCGGTGAAGCACCTGCTCCCCCGGCACGCCGGTTCCTGCAAGCGATACAATAAAAGCGATCCCCGGAACAGAGGAAGCTATAATCGGAGCTATAAATCCGCCTTCACTGTGACCTGCAAACCCAATTAATGCCTGATTGACCTCCTTTCTGGTTTTCAGGAACAGGAATGCTGCTTCAGCATCTGTGGCGAAATCGGCGGATGTTGCATTAAGCTGGCTTCCCTGCGACCTGCCAACACCTCTGTCATCATAACGGAGCACCGCAATCCCTTTCCTTGCAAGGTAGTCGGATATCACCAGGAATGGTTTATGCCCGAATATCTCCTCGTTTCTGTTCTGGCCGCCCGACCCGGTAATGAGTATGACAGCAGGGAATGGACCTTCACCCTCCGGGATTGTAAGTGTACCTGCCAGGCTGATATTGGCTTTTGCATTAAGAAAGACAACATCTTCAGATAAATAGGGAAAGGGAGGTTGTGGTTCCTGAGGCCTGTTTAAAGTGAATGCGGCTTTAAGTTTTTTAAGATCAAGAGGCATTTTTTTCCCGCCCTGCATGAATGTGCCTTCGATCAACGTATCGTTTTTAAGAGTTCCGGTATACTCCGCAAGCAGCAAAGGCGCTGATATTGTAATATTTTTCCCGTCAAACCTGACAGGACCTATCTTAATGTTTCTGGCACCCTGGTCGGGGCTGTCAAGAGTTGCAGCGAGACTGTCATCTGATACTATAGAAAGATTAAATACTACACGTAAGGATATTGCACCGACTGACACCCTGCCAAGCCACGACCCGGCAACAGATTTGTTACTGGTTATATCCTGAGCCTGTATCTGATTGTTAGTCAGCACTAAAAAAAAGATTAATATAATAAATACAACTTTTTTCATCATAATTGAAATTTGGCCTTAAAATTACTGGTTTTATTTCAGCCTCAGATATCCTTTACACCCTTTTTCAACCTCTTCAACCTCTTCAACCATTTCAACCATTCATCTTCTTTACTACCTTTGCAGATTATTAATTCAAACAATAAAAGAATGCGGATCGTAGATGCCAGAGGACAGAAATGTCCGGCTCCCATCATTTTGACAAAGAATGCGCTTAAACAGGCCAAAAAAGGTGAGACTTTTAAAGTTCTTACAGATAGTGCAACCGCTCTTAACAACCTTTCCCGGTTCTTGACAGACAACAAAGCGGAGTTTACTGTTAATGAAAATGAAGCCGATGGTATCTGGACACTTTCTGTCACAAAACTGATTGATAATAATGTGGGTCCAATGCTGGAAGGCCGGGAAACCCTGTTGGCTAATTAGTAAATATCATGAAGATCGACCTGCTCACAATGGTTGAAAGCGGAGGATGCTCGGCGAAGATACCGCCAAAGCAGCTTGAAGAGGTACTTAAGCTCTTGCCGCTGTCCAGCGATCCGGATATACTTGTGAATATTGATACTCACGACGATGCAGGCGTTTACCGTGTAAATGATGAGCTCGCTCTGGTTCTGACAACTGACTTCTTTCCCCCGGTCTGCAGCGACCCGTATGAATTCGGACAGATAGCAGCCGCAAACTCTGTGAGCGATGTATATGCAATGGGAGGGACTCCGGTGGTAGCCCTTAACATTATGATGTTCCCGTCGGCAAAACTGCCGGTCGAAGTCTATACCCAGATCCTGAAAGGCGGATATGACATGGCGTCGCAGGCAGGAGTCAGGATAATCGGAGGTCATACCATTGATGATTATCCCCCGAAGTACGGATTGGCGGTTGTCGGATATATTCACCCGCATAAAATCATCACAAACGCCGGCGCACAGCCCGGCGATGCGCTGATACTTACCAAGCCGGTCGGTACGGGAGTGTTACTCGCCGGACAGAGAATGGGAATGACTTCGGAAGAAGACCTGAAAGCTGCAACAGACCTTATGAAACAGCTTAACAGAAGCGGTGCGGATGTGATGAAGAAGTACGATATCAGAGGGGCGACAGATATTACGGGTTTCGGTCTGGCAGGGCATGCCCTAAAGATGGCAAAGGCAAGCAAGGTAACCTTCAGGATCAATATGAAGAAAGTTCCCCTTATCGGGCATACTTATGACCTGGTTGATGCCGGCTGTATTCCGGGTGTATCCTTCACAAACCTCGATTTTGCGGAACCGGATACCCACTTTGCTGAAGACCTTGATTATAATCTGAAGATGATAGCTTTTGATGCCCAGACGTCGGGGGGGCTTCTTTTCTGTGCACCTGACAGGCTGAAGAACATGATAATCAAAGACCTCAGGAAGGAAGGCTTCCAATATTCAGAAGTAATCGGATATGTGACTGAACCTGATCGAAAAATTCTATATTTAGACAATTGAAAAACAACTGATAAAGAATGCCACAAAACCTGACCAGAACCAGCGGAATCAGCAACAGCATACAGGGACTCTCAAGCCTGATAGGAAACACACCTCTCCTGGAGATATGCTTTTCATATAATGGCAAGTCCGGCAAGATATATGCAAAGGCAGAACATCTCAACATGACAGGCAGTATCAAAGACAGGATGGCCTTGCATATTGTACGTGAGGCGTACAGAAAGAATCTGATTAAGCCGGGAGACAGGATCGTTGAGGCAACCAGCGGAAACACGGGTATTGCTTTCGCTGCAGTCGGCCGTGCCCTTGGTCACCCTGTCACTATCTTTATGCCCGACTGGATGAGCGATGAACGAAAGAACCTGATCAGGAGCTTCGGAGCGGATATAGTTCTCGTAAGCAAAGAGGAGGGTGGTTTTATTGGTAGTATTGAACGTACCCGTGAGATGGCTGCCTCCGGGAAGGATATCTTCCTTCCGAGACAGTTCGAGAATAATGATAACATAGTTGCGCATTATACAACAACAGGACCTGAAATCTGGTGGCAGCTAAGGTTTCACGACATTGTCCCTGATGCATTTGTGGCAGGTGTCGGGACAGGAGGAACAATTATGGGTACAGGACGGTACCTGAAGGAAATGAATCCGGCGATAAAACTCTATCCTCTCGAACCTTCCAATTCTCCCACAATGTCGACCGGTTACAAGGTTGGGGCACACCGTATCCAGGGCATATCAGATGAGTTCATCCCTCCGATAGTACGGCTGGACGAGCTCGACGAGGTAATTGCTGTAGATGACGGCGATTCAATCATAATGGCACAGAAACTGGCAAACGAGCTGGGAATTGCTGTCGGAATCTCATCAGGTGCCAATTTCCTCGGTGCTCTGACAAAACTTGAAGAACTTGGTTTTGATTCAACCGTTGTTACAGTTTTTTCCGATGATAACAAGAAATATCTTACAACAGGTCTGATGAAAAAAGAACCTGTCAGGACTAATTTCCTGTCAACACATATTAAATTAACATCGTTCAGGGCGCTCAAACGAAGCTGTATAATATGCTGTAATCCTGCAGAGTGTGAATCTATCGTTAATTCGGAAGCAGTGCAGGACATTAAATTTCCTGCCTGTTATGTAAGGAGTATCAGGAAACAGCAATGAGATGCAGCAACGTTGCAAACTACGTTGCTGCAACGTAGTTTGCAACGTTGCCAGCCGGAAACTCATATCATTCGATTGCCTCTCCCGGAAACCTCTGGCTCCGTCGTTTATCCTTTTCATTTATGGGATTTGCATCCATTACCCACATTCCACGGCCATGAGTTGCAATGATTATCATATTGTCGCGGGGGTGTATACCAAGGTCGTGGACATACGAAAAAGGCAGATTTCCGAGAACGTCCCATTTCTTACCGCCATCTTTGGAAACAAAAACACCGCCATCTGTTCCCGCATACAGGATATCCTTGCTGACCGGATCCTCGCGGATGGTATTGACAGGTCCTGCCGGGATATTGGCGGAGATATCCTGCCATGTATCACCAAAATCATCAGATTTCCAGATATATACCTGGAAGTCATCGTCTCTTCTTCCTGTCTGTGTCAGGTAAACCGTTCCGATATTATACTTTGATGCAACGATACGCGATACAAACTTCGTGGGAACGGCTCCTGTCCTTATCTCTGTCCAGTTCTTTCCGCCGTCCTTTGTTCTCCAGATCCTGCCATCGTCAGTGCCGGCGTAAAGAAGTCCGTAACGAAGAGGAGATTCATCGAACACCGAAATTGTCTGGTAGCTTATATCACCCATCTTTGCAGGATCGTTGTATGAGAGATCGGGACTTATGAATTCCCATGTATTTCCCCTGTCAGCTGACCTCATAAGGTATTGCATACCATGGTAAACAATGTCGGGGTTATGCAGGGAAACCAGTGAAGGTGCAACCCAGTCGCCCCTGAGCGGCGCCTCTCCCGGCAGCATATTCGGCATGAGATTCTTCACGCTGGCCGGGTAATTATCTATTTCAGCCCTTGAAAGTCTGCCGTAAAATCCGCTGGCATAAATTGTATTGTTATCGGCAGGACTGACGGTATGAGTGGTTCCTTCACCGCCAAGTATATCGTAAAACTCCACGGCAGGCACTCTGTCGCGGCCCCGTGACAGGTCAACAACTCCGTAATAACTTCCATGATCCTGGATCGATCCGAATACCCTGAATGGAGTGCTGAGATCATATGCCAGATTAAAAAACTGAATAAGGGGAAGTTCCTTAATGGGATATTTCCATGTTCTGCCCCTGTCATAAGAAATTGTCAGACCGCCATCCTGGACATTCAGGAGGTAATTTGAATTTGCGGGATCGATCCATAATCCGTGGTGATCGACATGGGGTCCCCTGAGTGACTGGAAAGTCTTACCGCCGTCTGTTGACTGGTTCAGCATAAGCCCCATGGAATATACCGTATTTTCATCGTTTGGGTCAACCCTAATCTGCCCGAAGACCCATCCGTATGTTGCGGAATGTCTTTCCATGAATGTCTTTTGTTCCGGGGTAAGTCCGCTGACCTGTGCCCATGATTCCCCCGAGTTGTTTGAGCGGTAAATTGTTGCACCTTTAATGACATCCCTTCTCTGGCGTCCGTATGAATCGAGTTCACCAGGCTTTGCAGCAGACGCTACCTCATAATTATCGACATATGCATATAATACTCTGGGGTTGGACCGGGCGATATCAATTCCTATCCTCCCCAGTTTGTTGGGTGCGGGAAGACCCTGGTTTATCTTCTTCCAGTTTTTCCCTCCGTCGGCCGATTTCCAGATACCGCAGTTCTTTGTAGTCTCGAAGGTCCTCGGATCGTTCCACTTCAGACGGATCCGTTCCCATGAGGTGCAGTAAACAGTATTGGGATCCTTCGGATCAAGCACCAGGTCATAGACACCGGTGTTTTCGTCGATATACAGGACTTTTGACCATGTTTTCCCGCCGTCGGTGGTCTTAAACACTCCCCGATCCTCATTGGGAGTCCATTCATGACCTGTTGCTGCAACATATACTATATCGGTATTCCTGGGATTTATCCTTATCCGGCCGATTGTAAGCGTGTTTTCCAGGCCCGTTAAGTTCCAGGTTTTGCCACCGTCGGTTGTCTTGAAAACACCGCATCCCGGATTGGAACTCCTGAAGATATTTGCTTCACCCGTGCCAACCCATACCACATCAGGATTTACAGGGTCTATGGCTATATCTCCGATAGATGCTGTTGGCATTTCGTCAAATACCGGCTCGAAGGTGGTTCCCTCGTTGACAGATTTCCATACGCCGCCTGTTGCCGAGCCGATCCATATTGTATAGTTCCCGCCGCGGGGAGAGATTGCTTCAACATCGGTGCAGCGGCCGCTGATGTTTGTAGGCCCGACAAACTGCCATTTCATATCCTTGAAAGGCGAGGACTTCTTCATCTCTGCCTGTCTGGCAAACATTATCGCTTTGTCTTTCCCGCTTAATACCGGACTTTTTACCTGGGCATAAAGGCCGGATGTTATAAACAGGATTGCTGAAATGAAAACTGTGAAAAATACCTGAAAACGTTTCTTCTGACTCATAGCGCAATATTTTAAAGTGAATTTCAGTTATGAAAAGACCTGGTTTAAATAATAAATATATGCAAATATGTAGTAAATTTGAGACAATAAGGAGGGAAGGTGTAATGGTTTTTTAACCTCACCGTATTAATATACTGTTTAACAGATAACTGAAATGAGATTAAGAGTAGTCTTTGTTTCTTTCATAACATTATTATTCCGGTGAACCCTGTTCCATAAATGCGGTGACACACGCTGTAGCGGTAATATCCGGATTAAAATGACAGGAGAAGCATTTGGCAGGAATTACTTCGAACCGGGTACAGGGAATACAATTATGATTAACTGATTTGTATTAAAATGGATTACCAAACTATAATAATAGATATTTGTTGAAACTGAAGCGAATTACTTTTTGATCTAGGTCTATATGAGTTAAACATTAACCAATTATTTTATGAGCTTATGAAAACTTTAAGATTCAAACCGCTGGCAATATTACTTACCTTTCTGGTGATGATGACCGGCTGTAATAAAGACGACAAAGAGGTATCAAAATTTGTCGGGAATTTTGTTATAAGCAGTGCAGTGCTTGATGAAGCTTTAACAGTTCCTACAAACGAGCAGGGAAATGTGTCTATCCCGGCTGGCACCAATATTACGGTAGCAATTCAGACAGCTCTGCTGAGTGCGGTAAGCTGTTCTTCTCCTGATAAATCGTATGTTGAATTAAGAGA
>JADDYF010000072.1 GCA_015712185.1 Bacteroidales bacterium | reverse complement strand
AAGATCACCACTACAACCACAATGCTGAAGATGCTCATTAAAAGGGATGCGGCACTCTCCTGTAATATCAGCCTGCGCTTGTCGGAGAAATCAATAGTATAGGTGAAATTCAGCAGGTAATAATTCTGTTCAAGATTCCATCCAAAATTAAACAGACTCGTCCTGGGTTCAGTATCCTGCACAGGACCGGGGATGCGGTCCGGTGGCCTCATTCCTCCTCTTTCAGGCCGGCGGCGTTCCCTGAAAGATTCACTTCGAAAGATATTAATAGTGTCAGGGCAGAAAATATCAATATTATTAATTTCGATCCTGTGATTAAATTCTTCTTCAAAACCCTGGCTTCCATAGTAAGAAGAAAGATATGACGAAAGATCCTGTTCCAGGTTCAGAGCACTGGAAAAATATTCGAAGATTTCCTTTTTCTTTTCTGCCATTTTTTGTTCATCACGGATTAACGGTAATTCTTTTGAGATACTGTCTGAATAATCATTAAGGATGAATCTCAATGTATCAAATGGATCTATCGACCTCGAACCCCGGATAGTTGATATTGCTTCCTGGGTCAGCGACCTGTACCTGAGAGGTAACATTTCACCTGTTGTTTTCCAGATACCTTTTATAATTATCACCTGAGCTGCAACAAGGATGATGATGGAAATTATCCCCAGCAACAGAATGGTATCTCTTTTTTTCATATTTTAGATTTTGCTCTTCAAATGTATTCATTTTTTGCCAAAGGGGCGGCAAACACGGCCAGACATTAACCCTGCGTTAACACGGTGTTAACAAATTAATTGCAATCGGGGCACTATCTTTGAATCAGCTAATGATAAAAAACCAGGTAGTCATGAAAAAGAGCAGTATAATAACAGGAATGATCATTCTCTTCGCAATCTGTTTTGGATTCGTTGGAGCCAATGCCCAGGAGAAATCAAAGGAAGAGAAGGAAAAGGAATTGCAGGAACTCATTCTTGAGCAGAAGAAAGCGATGAAAGACCAACAGAAAGCTCAGGAAGAGATGCAAAAAGTGCTGGAGGAGAGCAAGGTGAAGATTGATGAAGCAATGAAAAATGCCAGGGTCGATGAAAGAGTAAACAGGGCCGTCAGGGCCTATACTGACCAGATCGGCAGCAGGTCGTTCTTTAACGGTGAGCCATTCGTTTTTACACCGGGACTCGATTTTACACATGGTTTCCCCGGCAGTGATGCTGAAAGGACCACATGGGATTTTTCAAAATCTGTCAAAGAAACTACATTTTCAAGGGATTACACCTTTGATGTTGAACCCACTTCAAAAAATGTTGTAATGACAGTGAACGGCGACTGCAAGGCGGGTGAGATAAGGATAAAGATCGTCATGCCAAATGGTAAAACTTATTCTGATATTTTAATTGACGAATCCGGCAATCTTAACTGGAGAAAATCTTTCGAAATCTCTGAAACGGAAAACATGGATAAGGCTGGTCCATGGAAATTTGCCATAAACTCCACAAAGGCGACAGGTTATTTTAAAATATCTCTTCAGACATATTAGCATTTCTTTCGTCTTGTGGCGAAGTAATTTTCATTCCTATAAAATGAGGCTGGCTAAGGGGTACCAGCCTCATTTTATTATTCGGTCTGGGCTGATGCACGGCCGCCCTTAACACTTTCAACCCTTACGGTGAATTTACTTCCGCCTTTTACGATCCATTTGAGGTTTATATGCTGGTATCCTGAAATATTTTCAATTTCCATCCGCTCAGGATTCTTCTTCTGCTCTGTAGTTATATTGAGATCTGCATTCTGGACTGTCATGCCTGCAAGTACTTTTCCCCCCTCGAGATATACATAATCAGGCGGGTCTATCCTGTACCGCAGATTGCTTGCCGAATGAGTCGGTATCATCCGGGTATTTATAATAGTCGCAGTAACCTCATTCAGTCCTCCTTCGGTTTTTCTGACTTTAAGATTTGTGATCTCAAGCTTCGGTGACTGATATGAATTATAAATACAGAATGCTGCGTTCCGGTGTGCGTCAGTTTCAAGCATAAAACCCGGGTGGAGCCTGCCAAACATCTTGCTGAATCCGCCTATCTCCACTTCACCATAAACAGGATGAGTCATTGTCTGCCATGGTATGAAGGAGTCTTCAAAAAGGAGCAATCTGTCAAATTCGTATGAGTCAGTATTGGCAGTGTCGTAAAACATCAGGTAACTGTTCCAGAGCTCATTGGAAAAGACAAAGCAGCCCATTCCGCCATGCCACCAGTCGAGTTCGCCTCCGTAGACAGTATACATATCTCTCCATATAGTTACCAGCCTGTATCCGGCTATCATCAGCGCGCCCTTTTCACCGATGGCATTTATGACTGCATCATCTGCCCTGCTGTAGGCTTCTGCTCCGCCTCCCTGTATTGACGGCCCCCTCAGGACCATCCCGCCGGAATTATGGAAAGACTGAGCACCTGTGATATTCCTGTGCTTCAGGACAAAATCGCGGATGGCCTGATTCTCCGGCTGGGAAAAGGGATATTTGTGGGCACCGCTCTGAACATAGTTGGGTTCCCAGTTGAATCCCCAGTCACGGTTTCCGTCGTGACCGCCGGGTCCGTCTTCATTGAACATCCCATCTCCATCATTATCAATGCCCTCCATTCCCAGCATTTCATACTCGCCTTTCTCGCCTGGTTCAACCCTGATCATCCTGCGGGGATCCTTGCGATCAACTATGTATTCTCCATCCGGGTTTTTCCGGCGCATCTGGCTGATATTCTTATCACCGTTCATGTCGTCGTTTCCGTCCTCATCAAATTTACCGTCCCTGTCATTATCGAGCGGCATCAGCCCCGACCTCGGCGGCACACCTACATAGGCGAAATACTCACGTGCATCAGGATTGATAGTGGGCGCAATATAGAATGTTTTATCCTTCAGAAGCTGATTTATGAAAGCGTTATTGTCATACATCTCGCAGAGATACCATGCAGTGTACAATGCCATCTCACTACCCTGGATTTCAGATGAATGGATATTTCCGTCAATCCAGAATGCCGGTTTGAGATCGGGGTTGCCGGCTTTTTTATCTGAAATTGTGAGAATGTGAATGTCACGACCCTGGTAAGATTTTCCGAGCGATCCGAGAGTAACCAGCCCGGGGTGGGCAGAGGCGAGCTTTTTACAGAGGTCGGTAATCCCTGCATAGGTATAATATTTGTTCCATGATGCCTGTACTTTTGGATTTGCAGGAGAACCTGCTGCCTTGAAGAATAATGATTCATCCTGGCCTGATACTCCAGATGTCAGGACAAGAAGAATTATTGATAATATGCATGTAAGCTGTATCTTTTTCATAATATGATTATTTAAGTTCGACAGAAGTTGTTATCATACCGGTATTTACAGCCCCCGCTGTTATTTTTATGCTGCCTTTCCCGTTTATAAGCCAGCTGAATTCTGCCGACTGGTCACCTTCAAGCCTTTGAATTCTCTGAGTCTTCTGTCCGCTGAGGAATTTCTGACTGCCTGATGTTTCAAGGCTGATTCTCATGATGCGAGTCCACATATTGACTTCTCCCGCTTCACTACAGGTCGCAAAAATTCCCTTATTATGTACTTTAAGCGACAGCCTGTAGATATTGTCACCTTTGTTTTCAACATTAACATCAAGGAACTCCAGTTCCGGATGCATTGCGGCAATAGCTACTATGAATTTATAGTTATTAGAAACCAGTTCCCCAAGCTTTTCAGCTGGAGGATTGATAGTGGCAAATGGCTTAATCCCTCCTGCTTCCGTCTTTTTATCCGGGAAGTCGGGATGCTTAATTTCAGTCCACGGAACAAACACATCATCCATCTTATTCTCATCTGCATATTTCAGAAATGCAACTTCCGCATTTTTATCCCTTTCTGCCGGGAACCACCAGGCCGGTGTGGAGAAACTGTAACGTCCATAATGGAAATATGACCATTCCATGAAATTTCCCGGTGGAGTTCTGGATGCCGGAGCACCTTTAATCCCGGTAATTTCGTGATATTTATCCGATACCAGTTTATTGATAACCTCATCGGAATTCAGAATACTGGTAATTTTTCTTTGCTGTCCTGTCATGCGCATCTGTCCCTGAACCGGCATCTGGCCTGTCGGAGGGAATTGACCCTGCGCGGGCATCTGGGTCTGTGCGGAAGTCTGCGCTGATCCGGATCTTTCTGTCGCCCTCATTGGCTGTCCGAGATTGTCCTGCGGTCCAAATGCAAAAGTCACATAAATATTAAAATGGTCGAAAAGAAAGTCAAGTACAGCTTTCGTTTCAACCTCCGAAACGGGATATAATCCGGCGTTAATCCCGAATTCTTCATAGTTATAGGTCAGATTCCTGTTGAAGCTTACACCACCGGGACCATCTTCATTAAATTTCTGATCCTTGTCATTATCAATGCCTTCAGAATAGACAAAAAATGAACCTGTCTGGCCTTTTGAAAGATCGGCCGGAACCATGACTCTCTTGTCCTCGTCGCTTTCGCTATAGGTACCGGCCGGATCAGAAACGCGGATAAGAGTTATTAATCCGTCACTGTTGAGATCTTCAAAAGGATCTTCTTCATTGAGGAAATCCCTGTCATCATCTGTCTGGGCAGAGTTGAATATCCTTTCATACTTTAATCCGGCAAAGAATTGTTCGGCAGCATCAGGACTTACATCGGGGAACACGTAAAATGTAACTTTACCCAGAAGGGCCTTTATTTCAGATGACTCTGATTCTTTCAGAATTGAGGATGCAAATCCGAGTGCAAGCTCCCTCCCAAGGATATGGCTTCCTTCAATCCCTCCGAAGATTGCTATTCCCGGCTTGTTTTCCTTATCCCCCGTTCCAATTGTGATCACAATGACTTCCTTTCCACCGGCAGTTTTTGCAAGCGACCTTGAAGTGCATAATGCAGGATAGTCGCCGGAAAGCGTATTAATCTTCTGCATCATGGTCCGGTAATCACTGTACCGGTCCTGAGCTGTGCAACATACGCTCCATACCACACCGGCAAAGGTCAGAAACAAGATTTTTAATGAGATTTTCATATTTATACATGTTTATTATTGATATCTGTCAGGCCTGGCAGGTCTTTTTACCGTTCTGCCCTGACAGTTGTTAAATGTCTGGTCCCAGTTTATGTTCTGCATAAATTCTTCCGAGCCGGAATTGAAATATCCAAGCACATGCTTTGGAGAAATCTGATAAATAAGTTCGTCATTTTCACCAAAATATGGTTCGGAAGAAGTTATAACCTCCTCAATTTCAATATCGTTGTTATTTGAGACTTCCGAATATATTTCATAAATAATTTTCGGGATAGCTATTATCACTGTGTAAGGGCCATAATCCTTGCGCTGGAAGAGGAAATATGTTATTTCAATGGGTTCATCCGGATTTATCTGGTCAGTCGAATGAGATAGCTGGCTTTCAAAAATAAATCCTTCATTCATTATCTTCTCAACTGTGCGGAAATCCCTGGTATTATGAAGAAAAAAATAACAGTCTTTGAATTCTGCCAGGATTCCTGCAAGTATCTCTCCTTTATTCTTCATCAATGAGAAAGAGGTTTCTCAATTAAGCCTTTAAAAATAGCTTATATTATTTTATTTGCAACACATAAACCTTTTGATCTGTTATATGTTAAATTTGCAGGAAATACGGTATTTCAATAATAATGAGAAGAATAATATACCTTCTTTTAATTCCCCTTATCTTTTCGTGTAAACAGCAAAATCCTGATACATCGGAAAAGATAATTACCGTAAGTATAGCGCCATTCAGGTATTTTGTTGAGCAAATAGGAGGCAACGACTTTACAGTCAATGTGATGGTTCCACCCGGATCCGATCCACATATATATGAACCCTATCCCGGGCAGATCAGGAGACTCGGTAAATCAGTAGCTTATATCAGTAACGGGTATCTTGGGTTTGAACAAATCTGGCTTGAGAAGTTCTATGAGATAAACAGGAATATGCGGAAGTTGTCGCTCGGAGAAATGATCGACCCTATTATTCCTGAGCATATTCATGAGAGCGGCCATACAGAAAGCGCCGATCCTCATTACTGGGTTTCACCGGTATGTGCAGCTGCCATTGCCTCATCAGTAAAAGATCTTTTATGTGAGCTTAATCCGGGCAGGAAGACAAGTTATGAAACAAATTATGAGGATCTGCTTTCAAAGATCAGGGAAGCCGACAACAAAGCCCGGAAACTCTTCTCGGAGACAGGAAATAAAACGTTTATGATCTATCATCCGAATCTTGGTTATCTTGCCAGAGATTATGGTTTGACTGAGATCTCAGTCGAATCGGAAGGGAAAGAACCTCCCCCTTCCAGGTTAAGAAAACTTATTGATCTTGCTTCTGAGAATAATCTTAAAACAATATTTATACAGCGAGAATACGACACCAAGAATGCAGCAGAAATTGCACGCGAGATTGGTGCAGATATTAAGGTAATCGATCCGCTTTCAGAAAACTGGATGGAAGAGACACTTGGTATAATCAATTCATTGTACGAAAGCTTTATAAAAAGTACAAGATAAACTATAATATATATGGCCTGTCTTTTTGAAATGCATTCTTTATCAGCATCGTATGATAACAATATTGTACTTCAGGATGTTAATTTCAGGGTCGGTGAAAATGATTTCATAGGTGTTATAGGACCGAATGGCGGCGGGAAGACTACACTCCTTAAGATAATTCTGGGATTAATTAAGCCTGTGAAAGGTACTATAGTATTTAACAGTGATCTTATCGACAGAACAGGTATTGGCTATCTTCCTCAAAATCCTACCGGTGATATAAATTATCCGGTCACGGTAACCGATGTGATACTGTCAGGAATGATGATGCGAAAGAAGATAATTTCGAGGATGTCATTTTCAGACAGGAAAAGGGCAGGAGAGGTGATTGAAGAGCTGGGTTTGACTGAAGTAGAGGGTTCATCGCTTAATGAGCTGTCTGGAGGACAGCTGCAGCGGGTATATCTTGGCAGGGCAATAATAGCAAATCCGAAGCTCCTGTTGCTTGATGAACCGGGTAATTTTGTTGATTCTGCTTTTGAGAATGACTTCTATGAGAAGCTGAAGGATCTGAACAACCGGATGGCAATCCTGATGGTATCTCACGATATCGGCATAATATCATCACATGTTAAATCTTATGCCTGTGTGAACAGGGGACTCCATTACCATCCATCGTCAGAGATTACCAATGAGCAGCTCCTGGCTTATGGCTGTCCGATACAGCTGATCACTCACGGTGAGGTACCCCATACAGTGCTGAAATATCATAATTAGTGGAAGGCAGTATATTGCAATATGGATTTATTGTAAAAGGCTTCATGGGAGCTCTTTTTGCCAGTATTACCGCAGGCCTGGCAGGCACATATATTGTTTCAAAGCGGATGGTATTTCTTAGCGGCGGGATCTCCCATGCTTCATTTGGCGGTATCGGAATAGGGTACTTTGCAGGGATAAATCCGGTGCTTGGTGCTGCTGTTTTCAGTATTCTGTCCGCTCTGGGGATCGAGTATCTGTCAGTCAGGCATAAAATCAGGGAAGACTCAGCAATAGGCATTTTGTGGGCTTTCGGTATGGCAACAGGAATTATTTTCATTTATCTGACCCCGGGATACACCCCAAACCTGATGGGATATCTTTTTGGCAGCATCCTGACTGTAACAAACACCGATATTATTGCCCTGGGGATCATGTCGCTGATTCTGATAATCTATTTTGGTGTTTTTTATCGCACCATATTATATCTTTCGTTCGATGAGATGTTTGCCAGAACATATTCGGTATATGTCAACATATTTAAATATGTAACAACGGCGCTTGTCGCATTGACAATCGTATTAAATATAAGGATGGCCGGTGTAGTCCTGGTAATTTCATTGCTTACGATTCCGCCGAATATTGCGATGCTGTTCACAAAAGTCTATTCAAGGATCATTGTATTATCAGTAATCGCAGGATTTGCGGGAACTGCTGCAGGTTATATTGTTGCATATTTTGCAGGTATACCTGTCGGAGCCACTATTATTTTTACTTTATCCGTTATATGGGGAGCAGCAAAATATATAAATATTGTTGTTAAAAGGTCAGCTCCGGTTAAGAGCTCGGCAACCGGCGACCGGAACAATTAAATAATAATCAATAATTAACTCTATTAATATTCGATATGGATTATGATCTTATAATAATCGGAAGCGGCCCGGGTGGATATGTGGCGGCCATCAGGGCATCGCAGTTAAAAATGAAAGTGGCCGTAGTTGAAAAAGCTGAACTGGGCGGTGTCTGTCTCAACTGGGGATGTATTCCCACAAAATCGCTTCTTAAAAGCGCACAGGTCCTGGAATATCTTAACAACGCTTCAGATTATGGCATAGTGGTAAAAGGGGAAGTAAAGCCTGATTTTAATGCTATAATCGCACGAAGCCGGGCTGTTGCTGAAGGCATGAGCAGGGGAGTACAGTTTTTGTTCAAAAAGAATAGTATAACACATATCAGGGGATTTGGCCGTCTGAACGGGAAGAATACCGTTGAAGTGGAAGATCCGGAAGGGAAGAAGAAGACCTATTCAGCAAAGAACATAATCCTGGCTACAGGGGCCAGATCAAAAGAGCTGCCAAACCTTAAACAGGACGGGGAAAAGATTATCGGTTACAGGGAAGCTATGACTCTGTCGGAGCAGCCAGCCTCAATGGTCGTTGTCGGATCCGGAGCAATAGGAAGTGAATTTGCCAGCTTCTACCGTTCCCTGGGTACTGATGTTACTCTGGTTGAATTTCTGCCAAGAGTTGTGCCTAATGAGGATGAGGAGGTTTCGAAGCAGCTCGAAAGATCATTTAAAAAGCTTAAGATGAGAGTAATGACTGATTCTACAGTAGAATCAGCAGATACTTCGCAAGAGAAATGTATTGTGACAATGAAAACCCCTAAAGGAAAAGAAACCGTAGAAGCTGATATAGTATTATCAGCTGTAGGCGTAACTCCAAATCTGGAAGGGATAGGACTTGAGGAGACAGGTGTTAAGACTGATAAGGGCAAGGTGGTGGTAGACGATTATTACAGGACTTCAGTGCCGGGTATATTTGCTATAGGCGATATAGTCGCCGGACCTGCCCTTGCCCATGTTGCATCGGCAGAAGGGATAGTCTGTGTTGAAAAAATATCAGGAATCGGGGTCGATCCCATTGATTACAGAAACATTCCGGCATGTACCTATACTAATCCGGAGATTGCATCATGCGGTATGACCGAATCAGCAGCGAGGGAAGCCGGGTATGACATTAAAGTCGGGAAATTTCCGTTCTCGGCTTCGGGTAAAGCCAGCGCATCAGGATCAAAAGAAGGTTTCATCAAGCTGATTTTTGATGCTGCCTATGGTGAACTGCTTGGAGCTCATATGATAGGGGCCAACGTCACTGAACTGATATCCGAGATAATTGTTGCCAGAAAATTAGAGACCACTGCTCATGAGATAATCAAGTCTGTCCATCCTCATCCGACAATGTCTGAAGCCATAATGGAGGCAGCAGCTGCTGCTTACGGAGAGGTTATTAATATATAAAAGCAACCTTTTCACCCGGTTTTTCATCAATCTTTTACCTGAAATTGGTATAAAAGACAATTTTTTTATATATTTATAATCTCAAAGACCAATTCCTTGCCTGAGATTAAAAACATTATAAACGGTTGTCTTAAAGGTAACAGAAGGGATCAGGAACTTCTGTACAGACGGCATGCGGCGAAACTATATGCGGTATGCCTTCAATACTCAGGGAATGATGAGGAGGCAAGGGATATTCTGCAGGACGGATTCATAAAAATATTTGAAAATCTGGTCCACTACAGAGATGAGGGTTCTTTTGAAGGATGGATACGCCGGATAGTGGTTAACACAGCCCTGGAGAAATACCGGAACAAACATAATCTCTACAGGGTGGATGATATTGACCAGATTCCGGAACTGGATGCACAGCCAGATAATGAGGATTATGCAGGTCTGGAAGCGATCGATCTTCTTGACATAATAAGGGAACTGCCTCCTAAATACAGATTGGTGTTTAACCTCTTTGCGATTGAAGGCTATTCCCACAAAGAGATCAGTAAAATGATGAATATTTCTGAAGGGACCTCAAAATCGAATCTGTCGCGCGCCAGGGTAATCCTTCAGAAAAGAGTTGGTTTATATACCGGAATAGGGAAAAAGGTATCGAATGGATGATAAAGGGGCAAATATTGATCTCCTTTTCAGAAACGGACTGAAGGATTATGAGGTACTTCCTCCTTCGGAGGTATGGACCAGCATACGGCCTGCTATAAGAAAGAAACAGACACCGTTTGTACTGTTGCGGGCAGCAGCGCTGGTCGCAACAGTACTGTCATTAAGCTTCCTTGCTTACAGGTGGAGTATGGAAATCACTTCAGGACCCGGCAACCCGGTCGTGGCATTGAATGAAGAGTCAGTTGCTCCGGCAGGAGGTCCGGCAATTTTCAGGCAGCAGGTACAGCAGAACAAAGTTGAAAATGATAATCCTTTATTTGCTGCTGATGCTTCAGATGTAATCCCGCCGGTAATTGTCGTTCGTGATGAAAGTACCATTTCGGCATCCGAGGAGATCACATTTCCTTCACTTTCAGCAGGCGTCTTTCCGGACGGTATAAGCCGTGGCAGAACAGATCTGATGGAGGTAAGCTACCCCGGCATAAATAATTTACTGACAGAGGATTATACAATGGTGCTTGTGCCTTCAACAGGTCCCGCGGATAAACAGGAAAGGTGGACAATAGCCGCATTGGTCGCACCTACATATTTTACAAGATTCACCGGAAGTCACAATGAATTATCGAGGCAGATAATGGATTCTGAACAGCCTCTGTTCTCATATTCGGGCGGTGTTGCATTATCGTATAAAATAAACAGGAGAGTTTCAATCCAGTCGGGTATCTACTTCTCGTCAGTTGGTCAGATGGTGGAAGGGATTACGGCTTTCAGCGGCTTTCAGAAATACGATAACACAAAAGGAGACCATAACTTTGAGGTACTGACGGCTAACGGTACTGTTTACACAAGCAACACCGATGTTTTCCTCCTCAATCATGGACTGGAAGGCAGGATGGTGACACAATTCACCAATGATGTTTTCGACCCTGTAAAAGCTGAACTCAGATATATCGATAATTCGCTACGCCAGAGCTTCAGCTACCTCGAGCTGCCATTCATCGTAAGATATAAATTGATTGACAAAACACTCGGCCTGAATGTGATCGGAGGTCTCTCGTCCAACCTGCTTGTTAATAATTCAGTATATACTAATATCGATGGCGGGAAGTACCTCATCGGCAAAACAGAAGGAGTAAATTCGATCACCTTCAGCAGTTCCCTCGGTATGGGTATGGAATACAACTTTACAAAGAGTCTTTCTTTAAACCTTGAGCCAACCTTCAGATACTACCTGAATCCTTTCAACGAGTTATCCGGACTGAAATTCCATCCTTACTCATTCGGGATCTTTTCGGGACTTTCCTTCAAATTCTGAAGCAACCATCCCTCTGGTTAATATTTAGTAAGATTTTGCCCTTGACCTTATAATCATGGGAGTGTAAAAAATATTACCTTTGCAGCTTATTTGTAAAGACCACGTATGTTATGGTGAATTCGAAAAGGAAAACTCTTTTAACAGCATCAGCCCTTATAAGCGTCATTTTGATAATTTTATTGATTACCGGGGAATTCAAGGGATACAGCAGCCCAGCATATATTGCAGCTCCGGGAGATACGGTTTTTACAAACAAAACCTATAAGCTGCCTGAGATCGTGACATTTGCCGGTGAAAAAATGCCTCTTGAAAACTTTGACACGAGAGAGAGCCTTGAACGCGAGATACTCACCAGTGCTTACAGACATTCCTCGACGATCTTGATTATTAAAAGGGCCAACAGGTATCTGCCGGTAATTGAAAAGATCCTTCGTAAAAACAATATTCCTGATGATTTCAAATTTCTGGCGGCTGCAGAGAGTGAATACAGCAATATGGTTTCACCGGTAGGTGCAACGGGCTTCTGGCAGATAATGCCTGAAACCGGAAGGGAACAGGGAATGGAGATCAACAGCGATGTGGATGAAAGATATGATGTCGAAAAATCAACACAGTTCGCCTGCGATTATTTCCGCAAATCATTTGAACGGTACGGTAACTGGACTCTTGCGGCAGCATCATACAACGGCGGCAGAGCCGCTATCGACGAACAGATAGAAATACAGGATCAGCATAATTATTACGATCTGCTCCTGAGCGAGGAAACTGCCCGCTATATTTTCAGGGCAGTTGCCTATAAGCTCATTATAACAGATCCGGCCAGTTATGGATTCACGATTGGCAAAGAAGATCTCTATCCTGAACTGAGATTTTATGAGGTCAGGATAGACACTGCTGTCACAAACTTTTCAAAATTTGCCGAACGGTTCAGTACAAACTACAAATTGCTGAAATTTTTTAATCCATGGCTTAGAAAACCATATCTGAACCCAAAACCTTCAAAGGTATATTTCATTAAGATACCTGCAGAAGGTATGAGGAGAATAGAAAGAACTGAAGCTGTAAACTGATATTTACGGTGGAGTGTAAAGATGAGTGAGGAAATAAGGGTTCTCGGAGCCCGGGTACATAACTTACAGAATATTGAGGTTGCCATCCCGAGGAATAAACTTGTAGTTATTACAGGTCTGAGCGGAAGCGGTAAATCTTCCCTTGCTTTCGATACGATATATGCAGAGGGACAGAGACGGTATATGGAGACCCTCTCGGCTTATGCACGACAATTCCTTGGCGGAATGGAACGTCCTGATGTGGATAAAATAACAGGACTGAGCCCTGTTATTTCGATTGAACAGAAAACCACGAACAAAAATCCCCGTTCCACTGTAGGCACAATTACCGAAATCTACGATTTCCTGAGGCTTCTTTATGCAAGGGCTGCGGATGCATATTCGTATGCTTCCGGTGAGAAGATGATCAAATATACCGACGATCAGATACTTGATCTGATAAAAATCCGGTTTGATGGTAAAAAGGTGTACTTCCTTGCACCAGTGGTAAAAGGCCGCAAAGGACACTACAAAGAGCTGTTTGAACATCTCCGGCGAAAAGGATTTCTGAATGTCAGGATCAATGGTGAGATAAAGGAACTCCTTCCTGGTATGAAGCTCGATCGTTATAAAACGCATTACATAGAGCTGGTGGTTGATAAATTCAGGGTAGGAGAGATCGCCAATAAAAGATTAAGGGAATCGGTACTTGTATCTCTCGATCAGGGTGATGGAGTAATGATGGTTCTCGATCCGGAAAACAACGAGCCAAGGTACTTCAGCCGGCATCTGATGTGTCCTGTCACAGGCTTATCCTACAACGAGCCGGCCCCGCATACCTTTTCCTTTAATTCACCGCAGGGTGCATGTCCTCATTGCAACGGCCTTGGCGAGATCTCGAGCATCGATGAGAAGAAATTGATACCCGACAGGAGCCTGAGCATAAGGAAGGGGGGGATAGAACCCCTGGGCAAATACAGGAATATCTGGATATTCTGGCAGATAGAAGCAATTGCGGAAAAAAACGGTTTTACCCTCGATACACCGATAAAAGAGATACCGGATGAAGCACTCTCCAAAGTATTATACGGCTCTGATGAGGTTCTGAAATTATCAAATACTCCGCTCGGGATGTCCTCAAATTATTTCCTGACATTTGAAGGTGTGGTAAATTTTGTAGGGAACCTGGAGGCGATAAACGGAAAGAAAAACGGAACAAGAATAAAGGACCAGTATGTTCAGTATAACAGCTGTCCTGAATGCAATGGAATGAGGTTGAAGAAAGAGTCATTGTATTTCAGGATCGCAGATAAAAACATCGGGGAACTTTCGTCGATGGATATAAGGGAGCTGTCAGATTTCCTGTCGGATGTTGAGGATAAAATGACAGCAAAACAGAAACTGATAGCTGCTGAAATATTGAAAGAGATCAGGGCCAGGCTTAGCTTTCTTACCGAGGTCGGCCTTGGGTATCTTTCATTAAACAGAGGAGCCAGGACACTGGCCGGCGGTGAAAGCCAGAGGATAAGGCTGGCTACCCAGATAGGATCAAAGCTGGTTAATGTCCTTTATATTCTCGATGAGCCGAGCATTGGCCTTCATCAAAGGGATAACAGGCGCCTGATCACAGCACTGAAACAACTGAGGGATTCCGGCAATTCCGTAATAGTAGTTGAGCACGACAAGGAAATGATACTCTCGTCAGATTATATTGTTGACATGGGTCCAGGGGCGGGAAGGAACGGAGGACTGGTTGTTGCCTGTGGCACACCCGGAGAAATTAAAGAACACAATACACTCACGGCTACTTATCTGAATAACAAAAAGAAGCTGGAAATTCCGCACGAGCGGAGGAAAGGAAACGGGAAATTCCTCTTGCTGAATGGTGCCTCCGGGCATAATCTCAATAACATTGATTTAGTACTGCCGCTTGGTGCATTTATTTGTGTCACCGGAGTATCCGGAAGCGGAAAATCTTCGCTCATTAACCAGACGCTTCACCCCGCACTGGCAAAAAAATTCCATAATTCGGGTAAATCGCCACTGCCATACAGGGAAATAACAGGTCTTGAACACCTTGATAAAGTGATTGAGGTGAGCCAGTCGCCGATAGGAAAAACGCCAAGGTCGAATCCCGCCACCTATACAGGTGTTTTTACCGATATCAGGAAGCTGTTTGAACAGACGACCGAGGCTAAGATCAGGGGATTCAATGCCGGGAGATTCTCTTTCAATATCAGGGGTGGACGGTGTGAAGGTTGTGAAGGCGCAGGGGTGAAGACAATAGAGATGAACTTCCTGCCCGATGTTTATGTCCATTGTACAGAATGTAACGGCAAGCGATACAACAGGGAGACACTTGAAGTTAAATACAAGGGACAATCAATAAGCGATGTGCTCGATATGACTGTGAATATGGCAGTAGATTTCTTCGCGAATGTTCCTTCAATTTACCATAAGATCAAAACACTGCAGGATGTCGGGCTTGGTTATATCAGGCTGGGGCAGCAATCGACTACACTTTCCGGCGGTGAGGCGCAGCGCGTAAAGCTTGCGACAGAACTGGCCCGGCGTGATACCGGTAAAACACTTTATATCCTCGATGAGCCGACAACCGGTCTTCATTTTGAGGATGTAAGAGTATTGCTTGATGTGCTCAACAAGCTTGTTGACAGGGGTAATACAGTCATTGTAATCGAACATAATCTCGACGTTATAAAGATGGCTGACTATATTGTCGACCTTGGAAAGGAAGGAGGCAAAGAAGGAGGGAATATCATATTCTCAGGGTCACCTGAAAGACTCGCTGAATACCCTGAAAGCTATACCGGATTATTCCTGAAAGCTGAGTTGAAGGCATGAGAATTTGACTATATTTGAACCACTAAATCATATTTTTATTATGGCCAAAGGGGATAAACCGTCAGATCTGATTAAAGATGCTTTTTCGGAGAAAACATGGCATGAGATCCATACGACTGATTCGTGGAGGGTTTTCAAAATAATTTCCGAACTGGTTGAAGGGTTTGAAAAGCTTGCCCGTATTGGCCCTTGTGTTTCAATATTCGGATCGGCACGAACCCATCATAATGACAAGTACTACAAGCTTGCTGAAGACATTGCCTTTAAACTTACCCGGAACGGATATGGTGTGATTACAGGTGGCGGCCCCGGAATTATGGAGGCTGCAAATAAAGGAGCCCGCCGCGGTAACGGTAAATCGGTGGGTATAAATATAGACCTTCCCTTTGAACAGAGACCAAACCAGTTTATTGATGCGGATAAGCTGATCACTTTCGATCATTTTTTTGTCAGGAAGGTAATGTTTATGAAATATGCACAGGGATTCATCGTCCTGCCTGGAGGTTTCGGGACATTTGATGAGCTCTTTGAAGCCATCACTCTCATCCAGACAAGAAAGATCGGTAAATTTCCTATAATTCTTGTCGGGAAAAAATACTGGGGTGGATTGTTAGACTGGATAAAGAGTGAAATGCTTGCTGAAGAGCACAATATCTCACCCGAAGACCTGAATCTGTTTACCATAGTGGATACTTCCGATGAGGCAGTTGAAAATATCGTCAAGTTCTATTCCAGGTATCTACTCAGCCCCAACTTCTGATAGAAAAGCGGGATCAAACAAAAGGATTGCAATTCCAGGTCTGGTGGTTATGATAAAATATCCAGGAGGTGCAAGACCGTAATTACAATGTAATTACGGTCGTCAGCTTTCTATTTCTTCCTAAGATTGGCGAGCTCTCTTTCCGCATCCCGGCGTTTCAGGGTCTGACGCTTATCATACTCTTTTTTACCTTTTGAAACGGCGATCTCGGCTTTGGCCAATCCCTTCTCACTTATAAAGATCCGGATTACGATTACCGTTAAACCGGTCTCTTTTACTTTTCGTTCGATCTTCTTTAATTCACGCGACTTAAGGAGCAGTTTCCTTTCACGCAGAGGATCGTGGTTGTTGAGATTCCCCCAGTAGTATTCGGCAACATGCATGCCTTTAATGAAAAGCTCTCCATTCCTGAACATGCAATATGAGTCAGTGAGCGCCGCCTTCCCGAGACGGATAGATTTTATTTCGGTGCCTGTAAGCTGAATTCCTGCAATGAATTTTTCGAGGAACTCATAGTCGTGGGATGCCTTCCTGTTCCTTATCATGATATCCCCGCTACTCCCTTTCATTGATTAACGATTCACGCCAGGAAGGCAAAATAAATACGGTCAAACACTCTTGTCAGGATCCAGTTTATAGAAATGAACAGAACTATCACTGTCACTGAAGCAGCGATCAGCATAGGGACTTTCTTGTGTGCCGGAGGATCCAGCATTCTCTCGGCACCTGCCCAGAATATAAACAGACCGTAGAATGCAAGAATATTTATGAAGAAAAGAGACTCAAATACAAGGCTTACAATAAGGCACAGCAACAGAGGAATCAGAGAATAGGCTATTATTCTGAAAGAAATCGAATAGTCTCTTCCAAGGTCAAGAGTGTGCGTGATGGTGTTGAAGATAATTGCTGATAAATAAACCACAGTGGTAATGAGGATTAGATATTTGATACCCACAAAAACCGAATAAACAACAGACAATTGGGAATGTGTGAATATGAACGATCCGATTGCTGCAGCAACTGCTACAAGAACCGACAAGGGGAAGACGATCTTATATGCCGTATCCCTGGCAGATTTGTTCTCAGAATGGATTACAGCCCAGGTCTTTACAGGGCTTATCATAATATTCAGTATCCTTTTGGGAATAAATTTGATATCCATAAAATATAAGAATCTCGTCATTCAAATTTAATTAAATTTATGGTAACTTGCTTATCACGCCTGAATCAACACCATAATGACATCCAGTTTCAGTTCGGATTATAACCTTCTTGTTGTCACAGGTCCTACTGCCTGCGGAAAAACATCTCTTGCCGCCACAGTTGCTTCAGAGACCGGAGGTGAGATCATCAGTGCAGATTCACGGCAGGTCTATCGTGGTATGAACCTGGGCACCGGGAAAGATTATGATGATTATTACATTCGGGGAAAGCAGGTTAAGTGCCATCTTATTGACATTGCAGACCCTGGGTATAAATATAATGTGTTTGAATTCCAGCGCGATTTCATAAGGGTATTCACGGATATGGAAAAACGTAAAGTGTTCCCGGTTTTATGCGGCGGTTCAGGTATGTATATCGACAGTATCGTATCGGGTTACAGTATGGCTGAAGTACCTCCTGATACAGGATTAAGGGCAAGGCTGGAGAAGAAAACAATTAAAGAGCTTACCGAGATTCTTTCCTCTTACCGAAAATTGCATAATGTAACTGATCTGGACACCAGGAAGAGAGTGATCAGGGCAATTGAGATTGAACACTATAACAGGATAAAACCTCAGATGCGATCGGAACTTCCTGCTGTAAGATCCCTTATTGTTGGCATCCTTTACGAAAGAAATGAGAGGCGGAGAAGAATCTCCGAAAGGTTAAATCACAGGCTTGAGGCCGGAATGGTAGAGGAGGTAAGGAATCTTATGGAAAGCGGAGTCAGTAAAGACACCCTGATCCGTTATGGCCTGGAATATAAGTTTATTACTCTCTATCTGTCGGGGCTGCTTGGATATGATCAGATGGTGAATGATCTGGAAACAGCAATACATCAGTTTGCCAAACGGCAGATGACATGGTTCAGAGGTATGGAACGGAAGGGAATAAAGATCCACTGGCTCGA
>JADDYF010000055.1 GCA_015712185.1 Bacteroidales bacterium | reverse complement strand
AAAATGATCTTGGTTTTACTTTTCGCCCCGGACCAGCCTGTATCTGAATCCCAGCGAAATGCTGTGGATGACCGGAATATCATCTGAAGTTATTATCATCGGATCATATTCTCCAAAGATGAACAAATCGGGCAGTTTGGCAAATGGATTGATTCTTATTCCTATGGGAATGTTAATACTGAGCCATTTATCATTTTCATCAGATAAAAGGTTCGCTCCTAAACCTCCTCCGGCATAGAGGCTGATACTTGATGCTGAAAAAACTTTGATAAGTAAATAAGCCTGTGTGATCCCACGATCGTTATAGGCCCAATCGGCCTCATTATACGGTTTTGTATTTACCCTGAATTCACCCCACAGTTTATTAACAGGATCTGTTGAAATAGCAAGGGTATTACCGTCGGTACTATAGCCGGCAGCTAGCTGGCCGGCGACCGGCAGAACTGCTGCGAACAGAAGAAGTAAAACAAGAGCAGAATTTTTTTTCATTTTGATACTATTATTGTTTCAACATCAGAATTCCGTTCTGATAGGTTCCCACCCAGATGTTATTATCAGAATCAGTCTCAATTGCTGTAATAAAGTCATCCGGCAGGAGACCTTCAGGGGAACTAACCCATGACTTTCCGTTAAAAACATGCAGGCAGGCTGACTTCTCATCTGAACCTGCAAGCCAGAGGTAATCTCTCTTATCAGCTTTTAACCTGCTGAAGAAGCTGACAGGCATAATATCATGTGAATCAATAATCTGCCAGCTATTGTCTGCGAATCTGAACAGTTTGTTTTCTATGAAAGCTGAAGATAAAGCATAATCCTCAACCAGGTAAATAATCCCGGAAGGTCCAACCGTGAATGAGAAAACCCAATAAAATGTCCCCTCCTTATCTCCGAGGCATTCCCACGAATTTTCTTCAATCCTGTAGATATTTGTCCTTCCGACAGTTCCTGAAGTAGCAATATATATAGTTCCCTCATCATCAATTTCTATATCTTCAACAATATTCTGATTTAAGGGCGAATTCTCCGGTGTCAAGAATTCAAATTTCCTACCGTTGTAAATACCAAGTCCTCCTAACTTAAAGGCGCAGCTGGTAAACCAGACATCTCCGTCAGGTGCAATTTCAACATGCCTTACGTAATCCCTCGGAAGACCAGCATTGGCATTGTTATACCAGGTAAGATTCTTACCTGAAAAATGTACCAGGCCGCCGCCATTGGTACCAATCCATACACTTTTATCGGGTGATATTGCCAGATCCATGATCCCGAATCCAAGATTGTAGCTTTCCTGTTTGCTTCCGTTAATGTAATAGAGGACCGAATCTGAACCCGCGAAGAGATTTCCGTCTTCGTCGATATCCATGCAGTCAATTTTCTCGTGTTCAAGAAGCTGTGTCGTAATATCAAAACTTATTTTTGAGGAGTAATCGTTTATAAATTGCTCCTTCTGGCACGAAATGTTAATCAGAAGCAACAACAGGAAGACGCGGGCAATCATTTTCATGTTTTATGGTTTTTTGCACAAAATCCGTACCAATAAACGTTCCGTTAAGCGGTACCGCATCCTGAATTCATACTCTCATTTCAACGCCGGCTGCACTGCAGACCGGCTGCCGGTGTGAAATATCCGGATAAAATATTATTTGCTTTTCTGTAATCTAATCTTAAATAATTTACCTTTAAGTAGGCTTCTGTTTAAAACTAACCGGGAGAAATGGAATTAGATATTTTAAAAGATATTGTAATCATCTTTGCATTGTCAACAATTGTGAACCTGGTTTTTTCGAGGTTCAGGATCCCCACTGTTGTCGGTTATCTTCTTACAGGAATAATTGCAGGTCCTTATTTACTATCGCTGATCGAAGCAAGACATGAAATAGAATTGCTGGCCGAGATTGGTGTTGCATTGCTACTTTTCACCATCGGGCTGGAATTTTCATTACAGCATCTTCTGAAGATACGAAATATTGTTTTTGTCGGGGGATTGATTCAGGTTCTTACCACTACAGGTATTTTCGCTATAATATCCCGTTTTTACGCTTTGGACTGGCCGGTAGCTCTGTTTATAGGATTTATTTCAGCACTCAGCAGCTCGGCGCTGGTATTAAAGCTGCTTCAGGAACGATCTGAGCTTACTTCAAACTATGGACGTACTGTCCTGGGAATCCTCATTTTTCAGGATCTGCTGCTTGCTCCTCTCATCCTTTTCACGAATCTCCTGGCAGAAAATAGCGGAAATATCCCTCGCGAATTACTTGTACTGACGTTGAAGGTGATCGCCATTATAGGATTTGTCTATGCAGGGAACAGATGGTTATTGCCACGTTTGCTGCACATGATAGCTTTGACAAAGAACCAGGAGCTTTTTATGATGAGCATTTTCCTCATCTGTTTCGGTATCGCTTCGCTGACGTCAGTACTCGGAATGTCACTCGCATTCGGTGCTTTCCTGGCCGGCCTGATGGTTTCAGAATCCGACTACAGCCATAACGTTTTTGGTAATTTCCAGCCTGTCAAGGATGTGTTTGCAAGCTTCTTCTTTGTATCTATCGGTATGCTGCTCGACATCCCCTTTATAATCGAAAACTATAAACTGGTCATACTGACCGTGCTGATGGTAATTGCGGTAAAAACGATCATTGCCGGCGGTACAGGATTTCTGATGGGTCATACACTGCAGGGAACTGTGTTAATCGGGCTTGCACTAAGCCAGGTAGGGGAGTTTTCATTTATCCTGGCTAAACTGGGATTTGATAATTCTATCCTTTCAGAATTTTATTACCACCTCTTCCTGTCTGTTGCAGTTACCACCATAGCACTCACACCATTATTGTTTTACCTTTCAGCGCCACTATCACGCATCATCCTCAAATTGCCACTGCCTAAAGTAATGGTGACCGGATTATTTCCACTGAAAGAGATAGAATTGCCGGATTATAAAAACCATCTGGTCATTATCGGCAAAGATGCCAGCGCGGTAAAGCTTTCCATGATGGCCAGGATCAATGACATTCACCATATCTCCATAATATTTGATCCTTCACTTGCCCGTGAGAAAATGAATAATGGCGACCTTGTTGTATACGGGGATGCGGTAAATGAACCAATCTTGAAGAAAGCCCATGTCGATACTGCTGATATAGTGGTAATCTCTGTCGGCAGTCTGGTTGCATCAATGGCTATTATTGAAAGAGTGCGGCACCTGAACAAAAATGCCTTTACCCTCGCGAGGGCAACACTGGTCAGTAATGTGGAGCAACTTTACAAGGTTGGCGCTGATCAGGTCGTTTCCGAAAAGCTTGAGACAGCAATAGATATGCTGAACAGAATCCTTGTCAGGAGGCTTGTCCCGCAAAGGGAGGTAAGCCGGATACTTAATCATATCAGGAGTATCAGTTTAGGAGATTTTATTGAAAAGGATCCGCTGAAGAAGCTGTCAATTCTCGATGAGTTTTTAAACATAAATATCACTGCTGTTACAGTTGAAGCCGATTCCATAGCTGAAGGAAAATCGCTTATCGACTTAGATCTTCGCAAGAAAACCGGTGTTACACTACTCGCAATCAGAAGAGGTCCTGAAGTAATCGAACATCCGGTGCCTTCAACAGTATTCATACGCGAGGATATAGCATATTTACTGGGAAATCCGGAACAGATTAATTTCGCATCCGAATTGCTGCTAAGGAAAAATCAATAACCTTATCTCCTGTTTTTCGGATTGAATAGTTTTTTAAATATCGACCTTTTCTTTTGGTCTGTCCGGTCTGACTCCTTACCATATTCAATCCTGTCTTTCCTGAAAATGTCAAGTATATTTTCAAACAATCTTTTTTCCCTGTAATCGGGGCAATTTAGTTCAGCAGCCATTTCGGCTGGCAATTCATGGAACTGAGTTATCAGTTTTGCCCTTAGTTCCTGGTCGTTCTGAACTTTTCTCAAGGTCATTGCAACAAGCGGCAGGGCAAGAGTACTTCCCGACCCATTTGCAGCGCTGTTGAAATGAACCGAAGGGAATGTCGCACCTACCCTGCTGACCATCACAAGGGAGGGATTGAATGCGGCAAACCACGCGTCCGCATAGTCCTGTGAGGTACCTGTTTTACCTGCCAGAGGCAGTGTGACGCCATAAACCGACCGGAGTGCAGCTCCGGTCCCCTCCCTGACAGCCCTTTGCAGGATAGCGCCTATGAGTATGCTTGTTCTTTCACTTATTACCCTCTTCCCGCATTTTTTGAATTCATTTTGCCAGACAATATTCCCGGCAGGATCTTTAAGCGACACTATAATCTCGGGAGCGATTTTATAACCTCCGTTTGCAAACAATGCATAAGCTGACGCTACCTCCACAATGTTTGCCTCAGCAGTACCAACTGCGAGCGATGGTGTATTGACCATATGAAAGGTAAATCCCATCTCTTTCCACAACGAATCGAGCCTGCCATAACCGACAATCCTGAACAGGTTAAAGGTTGGTATATTCATTGAATGTACCAGAGCACCTGCAAGGGAATATTTTCCACCGTACGAATCATCAAAATTCCTGGGCTTCCATTCATCATCACTCACTACGACTATCGAATCATTATTCAGATAAAAACACGGATCAATCCCTTTTTCTAATGCCGCGGCGTAGAGGATTGGTTTGAAGGTTGAAGCGAGCTGCCTTTGTGCAAGTATCTGATCGTAGGGATGAGTTTGGAAATCTATGCCTCCAGCCCACGCCTTGACGGCGCCGGTCACCGGATCGATAGCGAGCAGGCCGGCGTGGAGAAGTTTTAATTCATGCTCCAGGCTGTCTGCGACCGATATTGAATCGGAATAATAACCCTTCCAGTCAAATATCTGACGAACACCCACTTCATTTGCCTTTTCTCCAAGGTTCAGCCTTCCCAGTTCAGATCCTGCAAGCTTGCTGAGAAAAATTTTCCCTGAATCACTTTCATACTGATCGCTGAGCCTTTTCTGCATAACTGCCAGGTGATCGTGAAATGAACTGTTTACATAGTTCTGGAGTGTAAGATCAAGGGTTGTGGTAATGATCAATCCATCCTCCTCAAGATTCCACTTTTTGCCTGTTGCCGAGTCGATCTCCTGCACGATCCGCGAAGCTTCGTTCTTTACCTGGTATATGAAATAGTCGGCAGGTCCTTTTGACTCAACGTTCGAGTAATTCAGCACCAGTGGAAGATTGCCAAGGGAATCG
>JADDYF010000047.1 GCA_015712185.1 Bacteroidales bacterium | reverse complement strand
CTGAGCGTTGAAGATATTGTATTTAAGGTCGGTCCCAGGATTAATGCAGCAGGCAGAATGGAAACCGGAAGCAAGGCGGTTGAGCTTCTGATATCCAATGATACAAAACTGGCTACAGGTATAAGCAAAGAGATCAACACATTTAACATCGAACGCAGGAGCGTTGACCGTATCATCACCGCTGAGGCAATGAGAATGATCTCTGAAGACCAGGGAAGGGTAAATGCCAAAACAACAGTACTATATAATCCTTCATGGAAGAAGGGTGTTATAGGGATTGTGGCTTCCCGTCTCATTGAGACATACTACCGCCCTACAGTGATCCTTACTGAATCAAACGGTTTTGCCACAGGCTCCGCAAGGTCGGTGCAGGGATATGATCTCTACCAGGCTATCGAAGCATGCGGAGACCTCCTGGAAAGCTTCGGCGGACATATGTTTGCAGCCGGACTCACTCTGAAAAAAGAAAATATCCAGCCTTTCATTCAGCGGTTTGAACAGTATGTCAATAACACTATTACTGAAGACCAGCTGATGCCAAGAGTATTCATTGACACTGAACTCGATTTCAGGGAAATTGATGACGGATTCTTCAGGGTAATGAACCAGTTTCAGCCATTCGGACCCGAAAACATGTCTCCGATATTTGTATCACGGAATGTCTACGACAGCGGAACAGGCCGTATGGTGGGTTCCAGCGGAGAACACCTTAAGCTTGAACTCTGCCAGGAATCTACAGGTACCAGAACTTTCCCGGCAATAGCTTTCGGCCAGGCAAACCATTTTGAGTATATAAAGGGAGGCAATCCGTTTGACATTTGCTATTCGCTTGAGATGAATGAATTCAGGGGAATTAAGAATCTTCAGCTCAACATCCGCGATATAAAAACCCCGGCAGAGAACTAGCTTCCTCCACGACGGCACGATTCTCACGACGTTCCTGACGCTTCTGTCAGCATCTTCGATACAGCCGGGTTTGCACCGCCAACCCAGTTTCTCCGGATATCTCCTCCTGATTCCAGGGATTTCCTAACTTCATTCGTCAAGCCTCGCCAGGGCGGGTATTCTTAAAACCGTACGATTAACTGAACCCTGATTTCATCCCGGTTTTCCATAAGGTCATTTTCGTGAGCCAGGGTTGTGATTCCATACTTGACGCGTAAATCTGCCATGTCGCCTATCTCCCATTTTACCATCGCATAGCTTCTGCATCCATCTCCGGACAATGCGGGAACATTATAGCTGTAAAGCAAATCGTTTTCATATGTATATAATCTTGTATACCAGCTGCCGGTGTTGAAGATGCAATACCTGATCCAGAGAGTAAGCGGCGCTTGTCTTAATCTGTAGACTATATCCTGTCTCATAAGCATACCTCTGCTATCATCATGTCCGGAAATCATATAATTGACTGCCGATGATAAAACCAGGTTTTCACCTGGTGAATATTTTGCAGAAAACCTGAAAAGCCTGTCTGAAGTACCTGACAATCCGTTTATCCCCTGGCTTTCATTGCTGTCAAGCATGGAAAACCTTGATGTGAATGAACAGTCAAATGTGAGGTTTTCAGATGGTATATATTTCATCCTGATTTCATATTTCCGTGCCATTGACGGGCAGCTGATACGGTATCTGAGCCAGGGAAAATTTCTTATCTCAGCGCCTGCGCTGACAAACAGGTGCTTTGCAGCTTCAAAAGTGAAATTTCCGAGCATGGCTTTTTCGTTACAGGTATTTGAACCGGATCCCGGCCCTCTTCCGTGAAAGGTGTGGAAACCGGGTGCATAATATCTGTAAAGAAAATTAACTGCCAGCCTGTCCGATAGTTTTGCTGTAATCCCCTGAGCCATTGCAAGGTTCCGCAAATTATTGAAAGAGATTTCACCGTATGACAGTACTTTTCTGAACTGGCTGTTATAATAAAACGAATAAATGTTGCAGGTCTTTCCGCTAAAGTCAAACAGGTCTTCAGGATTACCGCTTTGTAAGCTGACCGGAGGAACAAAACTGCCTGCTGACCATAATACGCCTGCCCTTAAGAATCCGAAATCATATGTGACATTCGCTCCCATTGAGGTTTCTGTGACAATATCCTTTTTCATCAAGAGTGATGAAGTATTGTGCAGTCCTGTTTTATAGAATCCGGTAACAGTGAAATCCGAGGTATCTTCTCGTATGCCGGGAGTGGCGTCAATCCTGCTTCTTGAAAAGAAGAGTGAAATTCCCAGATCGCGGAATGTAAATTCGGCAGCTCCTCCCCTGAGGTAGTTGTTTTCGTCGGTTGACGTATAGGGTTTTGTTTCATTTCTCCCCTGCATATAGCCTGGTGCTGTTAATGACAAACCGGTATGGATACCGGTATTTATATTGATTCCCTGACCGAAGCAAGCTCCGAAATCGCCCAGAATTATCCTTTTGAGGAATCTGCTGCCGGTGTAGGAGAGATATCCTGAAATGAAATCGGTAAGAGGTGGTTTCCCGTCCAGCAGCCTTTCACCCTGATCTTTTTCAGCAGTGATTCCGCCGGAAAAGTGTCCTGCCGTAAACCTGTATTTCGACAGTACTTTTGCCGGGGAACCGAGGTATGAAGTATCGTTTTCCCCCGGCCTGATAATGAAGTTTGTAAGCAGAGTATTCCTCCAGACAGGAGACGGCAGGGAAATGACTGAATTGTCTTCAATAAATACGAAGGGAAGTATTAATTCGGCGGTCTGCCTGTCAAATCCGGGAATGTTGGCAATTTCATATTTTGATACCAGCTCTCCGGTGGTTTTAATGTAATCGGCAATTGCTTTCACCTGAAAATCGTTGAGAAAGAACAACCTCGATATCTCATCCTCATCTCCCGAATTAATCTTTACAGGATTTTCGGATAGCTCATGAAGCTGTTCGATGAATATGGCCGTCGCTTCAGGATCAGATTCATCAGCAGCAAATTCTTCAATGATTGTCATTATTATTTGTGAAAGCGACTCATCCTGGCAATAAGCCGGCCTGATAATGAGCTCCGAAAGAAATATTAGCCAGAACAGAATAAGTATTGGCTTTTGTTTAACCGCAAAGGTCGCAAAGATTGTCATTAAAGTATTTTGAATATCATTGAAGCACATGATGTGATCCCCAGTTTTTCATGAGTGGTAAAGCTCAGATCGAGATTCAGGAATTTCACGGTATATCCAAGTCCAAAACTGAAGGCATTGTTTTCAGTGCAGAAACCACCCCTTATCCTGAAATTCTTCACCGCCTCATAATCGAATCCTGTTTTAAATACAAGTCTTCTCCCTGAGCTCATTTCCGCTTCTGCTCCGGCAAACAAACCCTTATCCAGTTCTATCCCGACCCCCGTTCTTATTGTAACCGGCATAAAGACCTTTCTCAGGCTGTTCGGTACAGGATTGAAGATGTGGACTCCTATCCGGATATTTTCCCGGGGTGTGACAAGCAGCCCCGCCTCACAAATCACTGCCTGATGGTTTCCGTATTCACCGGGTGTCTTTTCGGTGAAATAATCAATCTGGATACCTGCAGCAAGATTCTCTGAAAGCAAAAGCCCGCAGCCTAATCCTGCCATCTCCCTTCTGTAGCACGAATAACCGAAGTGGGAATAGATCATTCCAAGCGAAGCATTTCCGGCCGGGATGATTATTCCGGCTATCCGTGTGCCCAGCTCCTTTAAGCTGAACCTGTTCTCGTAATTTATGCCTGCTGAAAGGTAATTGTTAAAAGCAAGAGAGGCTTGGTTTTGAAATGAGGACCAGAATCCAGTCTGCATAACGCATACTGATCCCATTCCTGCCTCTGCGGCTCCGGCCGGTAAATGATAAATATTACCAGCTGAGACCGATACAGGCAGAAACAAAACAATCACAGAAACAGGTTTTTTCAGCAGCGAGATCAACTGTTTCAAAATATACCTCTAAGGTATGAAAAAAATCAAATCAGGATACGATTGAGATGAATAAATTTAAGGTTACCTGAATGGTTTTATTCCCTTATTGCAGAGGTAAAAGATTGTATTCTGACAAATCCTTTATTCAGTTGGTCTTGTATTTGAATTTCACTTTCTTCATCTCATCATTGGCGTCAACGATTTTCTTTTTCAGACTCTCCTTATAGCTCACAATCTCTTTCATGACTTTCGGGTTCCCTGTACTGATGATTTGTGCTGCAAGGATACCTGCGTTGAGCGCTGCATTTACTCCAACTGTCGCTACGGGAATTCCCGGAGGCATCTGCAGAATGGAAAATATTGAATCGACACCTTCCAGCGAAACATTGACAGGAACTCCAATCACTGGGAGCGGAGTCATGGAAGCAATAACACCTGGCAGATGCGCAGCCATTCCTGCCGCAGCAATGATCACCTTTATTCCCCTTTTCGCTGCTCCTTTCGCAAATTTCTCAACCTCTTCCGGTGTCCTGTGAGCTGAAAGTGCGTTCATTTCGAAGGGTATTTTGAAATCATTGAGGACACGGGCACTCTGCTCCATAACCGGCAGATCAGACGTGCTTCCCATTATTATGCTGACAATAGGTTCCATTTGAGATATTTTAATTTAACTTCCTGATAAGGACAAAAATAAGCTATTATTTTCATATTTTCGCAGCTGCTTGCTATTCAACAAATGTCTTTATGAACGAAGTCAGGATTCTCGATAAAAAGTTCAGGGAACTCATTTCCGAACAGGCAATCAGGAAAAGGGTTGATGAGATTGCTCTTCAGATTAACCGCGACCTCACAGGGAATGAGGTTATTTTTGTCGGAATTCTTAACGGCGCTTTTATGTTTGCTGCCGACCTCTTCAGAAAGATTAAACTTACCTCGAGGATAACATTTGTCAAGCTTGCTTCTTACCAGGGGATCAGTTCATCCGGTGCAATAAAGGAACTAATAGGATGGAACGAAGATCTGACCGACAAGAATATTGTCGTTGTTGAGGATATTGTTGATACGGGAGCTACGCTGGAACGGATAGTTAATGAACTTGTTATCAGAAATGTTGCAGAAGTGAAGATCGCAACTATGCTTTTAAAGCCAGCCAGCTATACAAGAGATATTCCCATTGATTATATAGGATTTGAAATACCCAATAAGTTCGTTGTAGGCTATGGCCTTGACTATAATGGATACGGGCGCAGCCTGCCTTCAGTTTATATACTGGTACCTTAATTCAAATTTATTATTGCTATGGTTAATTTTCTGATTTTTGGCCCTCCGGGTTCAGGTAAAGGAACACAGTCTGTAAGACTTGCCGGGAAATTCAATCTTGTCCATCTTTCAACAGGAGATATGCTTCGTGCCGAGATAGCTGCCGGAACAGACCTCGGTAAAAGAATGAGCTCTATCATGTCAAAGGGTGAGCTTGTTCCTGATGAGGTTGTGATTGAAATGATCGCTGACAGAATTGATAAGAATAAAGGATCGGCCGGTTTCCTGTATGACGGGTTTCCACGCACTGTGGCACAGACCGTCTCGCTTGAAAAAATGCTGAATGAAAGGAAAATGAAGATAGACAGCATGCTGGTCCTGGAGGTGGACCATGATGAGCTTGTAAAGAGACTGACACTGAGGGCTGAACAGTCGGGAAGAGCCGACGACAAGGACCCGGAGGTCATCGAAAACCGGATAAATGTCTATAAATCCAAAACTGAACCGATCATTAATTACTGCCGCGAAAGAGGCATCTACCAGCCCGTTAACGGAATGGGAAGCATTGATGAAATATTCAACCGGCTTTCGAGGTTTATGAAGAAACTGATGTAATCTCTCCGTTGCCAGGATCAAGCAAAGATGGCGGATTCAAACTTTGTCGATTATATTAAGATTTTCTGCCGTTCAGGGGACGGAGGAGCAGGATCGGCACATTTCCGGAGGGAGAAATTTATACCAAAGGGAGGTCCCGACGGCGGTGACGGCGGCAGAGGCGGTCATATCATCCTGAGGGGAAACAACCATCTGTGGACCCTGCTCCACCTTAAGTACCAGCGTCACGTTTCTGCCGGAAACGGTGGCAGGGGGGGAGCACAGCAGTCATCAGGTGCTTACGGCAAGGATATTTATATAGAGGTCCCTCTTGGCACTGTTGTGAAAACCGCTGAGACTGACGCAATGCTGTTCGAAATAACCTCGCATGATGAGGAGAAAATACTTGCCCGGGGAGGCAGGGGAGGACTAGGAAACACACATTTCAAATCCTCCACCAACCAGACCCCGCGTTTTGCACAACCCGGGGAGAAGGGAGTTGAAGGCTGGTTCATTTTTGAACTGAAGATCCTTGCTGACGTCGGACTGGTGGGATTCCCCAATGCCGGCAAGTCAACCCTGCTTTCTGTTGTCAGCGCCGCAAAACCTAAAATTGCCGATTACCCTTTTACCACACTCACTCCCAGCCTGGGAATTGTAAGTTACAGGGACAATAAATCCTTTGTAATGGCTGACATACCAGGGATAATAGAAGGGGCCCATGAAGGAAAAGGGCTGGGAATCAGATTTCTGAGACATATAGAACGTAACTCCATACTCCTTTTCGTGATACCTGCCGACAGCAATAGCATCCCCGGGGAATATGAAATACTCATTAACGAGCTTGGGATGTATAACAGCGAGCTGCTTGATAAAAAACGAGTACTTGCCGTTTCCAAATCCGACCTGCTCGATGAGGAACTGAAAGATGAAATCAGAAACGAACTGCCCGGTATCCCATGGGTATTTATTTCCTCGTTTACCGGGCAGGGTCTCTGGGCTTTGAAGGATGTGCTCTGGAAAGTATTGAATGATATTCAAAACTGATCTTATGCTTGAACGTCTCGACCAGCAGCTGTTCCTCTTTCTGAATTCCATCAACTCGCCGTTCTGGGACAAGGTGATGTATGCTGTCAGCGGTACTGCCATATGGATTCCGCTTTATATTGTTATCCTTATATTCATGGCAAAAAAATACAGAAGGAAATTCCTGGTACTGGTTCTGTTTATAACTGTTGCGGTTCTGATTGCCGACCAGTCTTCAGTCCGTCTTTTTAAGAACGCCTTCGAGCGGCTGCGGCCATGTCATGAGCCTGCTCTTTCGGGGCTGGTGCATATCGTGAAGGGAGAATGCGGCGGCCTTTACGGCTTTGTATCATCACATGCAACAAATTCATTCAATGTTGCATTGCTGAGCCTTCTGCTGATAAAAAACAAATGGTATTCAGCCTTTATAATTTTCTGGGCTGCTGTCATCAGCTACAGCAGGATCTACCTTGGTGTCCACTACCCGGGCGATGTGATATGCGGTGCACTGCTGGGCTCTCTGGTGGGATGGATCATTTTTAAGTTGTTTGAGCTGACGGATGATAAGATGCTGAACGATAAAGAGTTTTTTAAGAAGTAAGAACGAAGTACATTTGAACAGCGAAGTCAGAACTTATAATTCTTAGTTCTCATTTCGTTTGCTTTGCCAGCCGAAACTTTAGTGAAGGCTGGTTCTTCGTTCCTAATTCCAAACAAACCCGGGGATTTAAATGATGTATTGTTTAAGTCTTGAATCAACCGACCCGTTTTTTAACCTAGCTGTTGAAGAATATCTTCTTAAGAACCGCGATGAAGATTTTTTTATCCTCAGCATAAATGATCCTTCAGTAATAATCGGCAAACATCAGGTTGCACACAGGGAGATCAATACTGAATATATCACTGAATATGGCATACCGGTAATCAGAAGGATTACAGGGGGCGGTACGGTATTTCATGACCATGGAAACCTGAACTTCACATTCATTGCCCGGAGCACCACCGGCAAACAGGTTGATTTCAGGAAGTACACGCTCCCTGTCATCGGATTTCTTGAATCGCTCGGCGTCAGTGCAGATTTTGCAGGCAAAAGTGACCTGAAAGTCAATGGCTATAAGATATCAGGCAATGCGGAGCATGTATATCGCGAAAGAGTCCTGCACCATGGCACACTGCTCTTCAGCACCAGCCTCAATGTACTGAAAAATTCAATCAGGCAGAATAAATCGGGATATACGACACGGGCAGTCAGGTCAAGTCCCTCTTCAGTTATGAATCTCTGTGAGATAATAAGACAGATAAAAAATATTAACGAGTTCAGGTCATTGCTGCTCGGTTTTATTCTTAATTATCAACCAGGGAACAGTATTACAGCCTTGACGGAAGAACAGATTTCAGCTATTACAGCATTGGCCGGATCGAAATACAGGACATGGGAGTGGAACTACGCCTATGGTCCCGGATACTGTTTTACTAATCAGTTTGAGATCAGAGGTGTACAGTATCTTTGCCGTCTGGATGTAAAGGATGGAATTATTCACGGTTGTGATATTACAGGACCCGGGGTTATGGCTGATATCTGTAAAAAACTGATCGGCTTCAGGCATATGCCTTCCGATATATTTGAGTTTCTCAGGAAAGAAGGCTTAATTATATCGCTATCGGAAGTTTATAACTATTTTTAGGATTAACGACAGAAGCTTATGGATGTTTTAAAATCGCTGATTGTCTGGTTTATCGGGCTGACATTTCTGGTAATATTTTTCCCGCTTACCTTCATTGTATGGCTTATAGTTCTGCCTTTCGACAGGGATCGTTCTGTCGTACACTGGATGCTTATAGGCCAGGCTTGTGTTATTTCACACACTGTGCCGATCTGGAAAATAAAGATTGAAGGGAGGAATAAAGCCATTCCCGGGACCACGTATGTAATAATTTCAAACCATCAGTCAATACTCGATATTCTACTTGTCAAATGCCTTCGGTACCGTTTCAAGTGGATCTCCAAGATAGAAAATATGAAAGTCCCGGTACTGGGCTGGTATCTGCGAATGGCTGATTATATAACTGTTGACAGGGGAGACAAGGAGAGCAAGGAGATCATGATGCTTGAGTCTTACAAGGTACTGCAGAAAGGGATCTCGCTGATGATCTTTCCTGAGGGGACCCGTTCCCCTGACTGCCTTATCGGATTCTTCAGGCGAGGAGCCTTTCAGCTTGCTATATCCGCAGATAAACCTGTCCTACCTGTCCTGATCGACGGAACCGGAGGCATTCTCCCAAAACACGGATTTATTTTCGGCGGAAGGCACCGAATAGTGATCAGGGTCCTCGATCCGGTATTACCGGGCTCTTTCGGCACAAATGATGCCGATGACCTGGCAGTGCAGTTTCAGAATATGATGACCAGTGCACTGTCAGACCTGAGAAATGAAACCGGTAGAAAATGACACACTCACCATCATACAGGAGGATACTTCACAAAATGGGTTATTATGATTACCAGTTGGGACTCATAAACCATTACCTGAATGACAATGATGGCTGGAACAGCCACCTTGCACATTGCAGGGATTTCATTTTAGAAGCGGTGGATATCGTTAAGCCTTCAAAGATTACTGTTTTTGGCAGTGGCTGGCTCCTTGACCTTCCCCTTGCGGAGATGACTGGCGCCTGCAGGGTTGAAAAGATATCCCTGATTGACATTATCCATCCCCCTGAGGTGTCTAGCCAGGTTAAAAGTTTTAAAAATGTGGAATTAGCTGAACAGGATGTCTCCGGGGGATTAATACAGGAGATATGGGATAAGGTCCGGAAACACACCTTCCTGAATCCTCTTAAAACACTGGACGATATTATAATCCCCGAATACCGGCCTGCTGAGGATCCGGGGATGATCCTGTCGTTGAATATCCTGACTCAGATTGAAGCTCTTCCTGTGAAATATATAAGCAGGCATTCAAAGGTTGAAGACACTATTATCAGGAAGTTCTCCTCAGCAATCCAGGAAAAACACATCAATCTCCTTAAAAAGCATCCTTCTGTGCTCATTACTGACATCTCCGAGAAGATTACCGATCAAAAAGGCACAGTAACTGAAAAGCAGACACTGCTGACGGATCTGCCTGAAGCAAGACTCAGAAAGGAGTGGACATGGAATTTTGAAGTTATGAAGTCAGACTTTTACAGAACCAGATCGGTATTCGACGTTACAGCAATTTTGATTTTCTGATGAAGCAGGAAGAAATTAAAAGTAAATACCGGGAAATCATCCGGGAGAATGAGGTGCGTCTTGAAAAAGTGAAACGCAAGCAGTCCATAGTTTCCTTCTCAAGGCTAATTATATTTACGGCTGGTATCTTTTTAGCAGTTGAAGCATTCGGCATTTCAGCTTCAGCAGGTGTTTTTACACTATTGCTGTTTACCGTACTGTTCCTCCTGCTTGTGAGGTATTATATATTGCTCTCGGAAAAAATACAGTTTACCGAAAACCTCATAAGTATAAACAAGTCAGAAATAATTGCTTTTGACGAAGTTTATTCTGGTTATAGCGGAGGTGATAAGTGGAAAAACAGGGAACATGATTTTACCGATGACCTTGATATTTTTGGAGAAAATTCACTCTTCAGTTACCTGAACCGGACAGTTACCGGTTACGGGAGGGAAATGCTTGCAGGGTGGCTGTCTGATCCTTATGCTTTACGCGATACAATTAAGGCCAGACAGGACGCTGTAGGAGAACTAGCTGAAAAACTCATATGGCGGCAGGAGTTCATGGCTTATGGAATCGGTAATCCGCTTGAGAAAGAAGATGTCGAAAGCCTGGGTAAGTGGCTGGATGAAAAGGAATATATCCTCGAAGCTCATGCCGTTAAAATGGCAGTTGTCATATCTCCTGTGCTGACAACCATTGCCCTGATACTTGCAATAACCGGACTTGTCCCATTCCAGATCCCTTTATTGCTTTTTCTTGTTAACCTGGCATTCACCGCTGTTTATCTCAGGCTTATTAACCGGGTGCATAATATGGTTTCAAGAAAATATAATTTCCTTGCTCCTGTCGGGAAACTGATTTCAGTATTTGGAAACGGAGGATTCAGGTCGCAGATTATGACCGGTATTTCTGCCAAGATCCATGATAACAGCCAGTCGGCCGGGACCAGGATCAGGGAATTAAGCCGTATTATTCAGGCATTTGACAGCCGCCTCAATGTCCTTGCAGGTTTTATTCTTAACGGGCTTATCCTCTGGGATTTTCAATGTCTGTTCAGGCTTGAGAGATGGAAGCGGGAGACAGCCGTCCAGCTCCCTTTGTGGCTGTCAGCCCTGGGCGAAACAGATGCACTGATAAGCCTTTCAAATCACGCCTATAATAATCCGGACTATGTATTCCCCACAGTCGCGGATGGAGAACCGGTCATTGAGGGTGTTGAGATTGGTCATCCGCTTATTGACAGGAATGCAAGGATATATAATGATTTCTCAATTCATAAGGGTCAGATCTGCATCATTTCCGGAGCCAATATGGCAGGGAAAAGCACATTTCTGAGGACAGTCGGCGTCAACCTGATCCTGGCGATGAGCGGAACAACAGTGTGTTCAGGCAAGCTCAGTTTCAGACCAGTCATACTCTTCACCAGCATGCGGACGACCGACTCCCTGAGCGGCAACGAATCATATTTCTATGCTGAGCTCAAACGGCTCAGGATCCTGAAGGAACGGCTTGACTCAGATGAAAATCACTTCTTCATTCTTGATGAGATACTGAAAGGTACAAACTCCGAGGATAAAAGTACAGGATCGAAAATGTTCCTTGGAAAACTGGCTGAGAAAAGCGGTACGGGATTAATAGCAACGCATGATATCTCGCTGGGCGAAATGGAGAAAGAACATCCGCAGGTTATTTTCAATAAGTGCTTCGAGGTGGAGATAAGTGGTGAGACCGTAACATTTGATTACAAGCTCAGAGACGGGATCACAAGGCACATGAATGCTGGAATATTGATGAGGCAAATGGGAATTATTTGAGAGGATCACATTTTTCAACATTCCTGCTGACAATGTAATTGCCAATCAATCAGAAAAATATTATTTATCCTGTCTTTTTGTCAGATTTGCCGGGTAAAAATTAAAGCCGGTTGTTGAAAAATAGCCTGCCCTGAACATCTCAATTTGACTATATTTGCGCAAAAATTCCGAAAAATGACAGTTGTCGGGTATTCTGAAGAGCATATCAAAACCCTTGAGTGGCGTGAACATATCCGGCTACGGCCCGGTATGTATATCGGAAAGCTGGGTGACGGGTCATCGCAGGATGATGGTATATATGTTCTCCTGAAGGAGGTGATGGATAACGCCGTCGACGAGTATATGATGGGCTTCGGCAAGAAGATCGACGTATCGATAAACGGCAGGGAGGTGAGGGTACGTGACTATGGTCGCGGTATACCGCTCGGCAAGGTCCTCGATGCTGTTTCGAGAATGAATACTGGTGCCAAGTACGATTCAAAAGCTTTTAAAAAGTCAGTCGGTCTCAATGGTATAGGTGTCAAAGCCGTAAATGCTCTTTCAAGTAAATTCATCGTAAGGTCAGTACGCGACGGCCAGCTCAAAGTAAGCGAGTTCGAGCATGGAGTTACAGTGAAGGATTATCCTCTGAAGCCAACCACCGAGGAAAATGGTGTCGAGGTGATCTTCCAGCCCGACGAGGCAATGTTCGGCAACTACTTCTACATTTCGGAATACGTTGATTCCATGCTTAAGAACTACGTATATCTCAATGCAGGGCTGGTGATCAATTTTAACGGCACCAGGTTCTTTTCGCGGAACGGCCTGGTTGACCTTCTGAATGAAAACATGAGCAAGGAGGGGCTTTATTCCCTCATCCACCTTAAAGGCGAAGACATTGAAGCAGCATTTACCCACGGGCTGCAATACGGAGAAGATTACTACAGTTTTGTCAACGGACAGAATACCACACAGGGAGGCACCCATCTTATTGCTTTCAAGGAAGCCCTGGTAAAAACTATCCGCGATTTCTATAAAAAGGATTATGATGCCTCCGACATTAGGTCATCAATAATTGCGGCAATCAGCATAAAAGTTGAGGAGCCTATCTTTGAATCACAGACGAAGACAAAGCTGGGATCGAAAGATTTGAGCCCCAACGGACCATCAGTGAGAAATTTCATTACCGAATTCATAAAAAAACAGCTCGACGATTTTCTTCATAAAAATCCCGAAACAGCCAGGATCCTGCTGAAGAAGATACAGGATTCGGAGAAGGAGAGGAAGGCTATCTCGTCAATACAGAAGCTTGCAAGGGACAGGGCAAAAAAGGTAAGCCTCCATAACAAAAAGCTCAGAGACTGCAGGATCCATTATAACAGCAACGACCCAAACAAACTCGATTCAACTATTTTTATTACAGAGGGTGATTCGGCAAGCGGTTCAATCACCAAATCGCGGAACGTTGAAACACAGGCAGTCTTCAGCCTGAGGGGGAAACCGCTCAACTCATTCGGGCTGACAAAAAAGATCGTTTATGAGAATGAAGAGTTTAATCTGCTCCAGGCAGCCCTGAATATTGAAGACGGTATAGAAAACCTGAGATATAATAATGTTGTGGTCGCCACTGATGCCGACGTTGACGGAATGCACATAAGGCTGCTGCTCCTGACTTTCTTCCTGCAGTTCTTTCCCGACCTTGTAAGGAAAGGACATGTTTACATCCTTCAGACACCGCTTTTCAGAGTTAGAAATAAAAAGGAGACAAGATACTGCTATACTCCTGAGGAAAAAGCTAAAGCCATAGCTGCACTTGGTCCCGATCCCGAGATCACAAGGTTTAAAGGCCTTGGCGAGATCTCTCCGGATGAGTTCAGGCATTTCATAGGAAAAGATATGAGGCTTGAACCGGTGAGAATGAAGAGAAATGATGCCGTGAACGGTTATCTTGAGTTCTATATGGGAAAGAATACGCCTGACAGACAGGACTTTATAATTGAAAACCTGAGGATTGAAGAGGATCTGGTTGAGGAAGGTAAGTAAAGCTGCTTTTCAGTAAGGAACAGGTATTATGGACGAAATGGAACTTGAGAATGACAGTCCGGAAGGATCGGAGGAGACACCTCAGGGTCCGGTTGCCCTTCATTCAGTTACTGCCTTATCGGGAATGTACCAGGACTGGTTCCTGGATTATGCCTCGTATGTCATACTTGAACGTGCGGTCCCTCACCTTCACGACGGGCTGAAACCGGTACAGAGACGCATCCTGCACTCAATGAGAAGGATGGAAGATGGGCGCTATAATAAGGTTGCAAATATAATCGGACATACAATGCAGTTCCATCCCCACGGCGACGCTTCTATCGGCGAAGCGCTTGTTCAGCTGGGTCAGAAAGATCTTCTTGTGGATGCACAGGGCAACTGGGGAAATGTGCTGACAGGTGATGGCGCCGCTGCACCAAGATACATTGAGGCGCGGCTTTCAAAATTTGCACTCGACGTAGTATTCAATCCTAAAACCACCGAATGGAAGCTCTCCTACGACGGCCGGAACAGGGAGCCCGTGACACTGCCTGTTAAATTCCCTTTGCTTCTCGCTTTAGGCGTAGAGGGAATAGCCGTAGGTCTTGCATCAAAAATACTGCCCCATAACTTCAACGAGCTTATAGACGCCACCATCGATTACCTCCAGGGTAAGGACTTCGTTCTTTATCCCGATTTTCCAACAGGCGGACTGATAGATGTTTCAAAATACAACGACGGACAGAGAGGCGGGATAGTCAAGGTGAGGGCAAAAATTGAAAAGGTCGACAAGAAGGCTCTGTTAATTACTGAAATACCATTCGGAAAGACGACCTCATCTCTTATTGAATCAATAATCAAAGCTAGCGAGAAGGGAAAAATCAAGATAAGGAAGATCGACGACAATACTTCGGCAAATGTCGAGATCGTGATACATCTTATGCCGGGTGTGTCGCCCGATAAGACAATAGACGCGCTCTACGCTCTCACTGATTGCGAATATTCAATATCTCCGAATACCTGCGTCATCACCGGAAACAAACCGTCCTTCATGGGTGTAAGCGCCATCCTGCGGCATTCCGCCGACAGGACTGTGCATCTGCTGAAGACCGAGCTGGAGATCAGGCAAAACGAACTGCTGGAACAGTGGCACATGTCGTCGCTCGAAAAGATATTCATCGAGGAACGCATTTACCGCGATATAGAGGAATGCGAAACCTGGGAGGCAGTGATAACCGCTATCGACAGGGGACTTAAGCCCTTTAAAAAGAGATTGCAGCGTGAAGTGACAAGAGAAGATATTATCAGGCTTACAGAGATCAAAATCAAGAGGATCTCAAAGTATGATTCTAAAAAAGCCAATGAACTTATTAAAGGTATCGAATCGGAACTTGAGGAGGTAAAGAACCATCTTCGGAACCTGGTCCCCTTTACCATAACCTATTTCAGACAGATAAAAAAGAAATACGGAAAAGGAAGGGAGAGAAGAACCGAGATCAGGAGCTTTGATACCATACAGGCTACAAAAGTGGTCGCCAACAATGCAAAGCTCTATATAAACTATAAGGAGGGATTCATCGGCACGGGGCTGAAAAAAGACGAGTTTGTCTGTGACTGCTCCGACATCGACGATATTATCATCATACGGAAGGACGGGGGTTACCTGATCACAAAAGTGGCAGAGAAAGTATTTGTCGGTAACGATATACTATATGCCCAGGTATTCCTGAAAAATGATGAACGGACAATCTACAATATCGTTTACCAGGACGGGAAAGATGGTCCGCTTCTCGCCAAGAGATGCGCCATCACAGGACTGACAAGGGATAAGGAATATAATCTGACCAGGGGCAAAGCGGGATCCAAGATCGTCTATTTCAGCGCCAATCCAAACGGTGAGGCAGAGATAATAAAGGTTCACCATAAGCCAAAGCCGCGTCTTAAGAAGCTGGTCTTTGAATTTGATTTCGGCCAGCTAAATATCAAGGGGAAATCTTCAATGGGAAACATCCTCACAAAAAACCCTGTACAGAAAATAGCACTTAAGGAAAAAGGACTCTCAACTCTCGGCGGAAGAAAGATATGGTTTGATGATGCAGTGTTCAGGCTGAATGTTGATGCCAGGGGTACTTATCTTGGTGAATTCAGCGCCGACGATAAGATTCTTATTATTACCAAAAGCGGATTCTTCAGGCTTACAGGTTTTGACCTGTCAAACCACTTTGAAGATAATGTCCTTATAATTGAGAAATACCGGCCAGGTAAGGTTTATTCTGCGGTATACTGGGATGCTGAACAGAAATTCTATTATGTGAAGAGATTCATGATCGAGGAGTCAGAAAAACCACTAAGTTTTATCAGTGAACATCCCGAATCGCGGCTTATCAGCATTACCGAGGTGGAATATCCGCGTTTTGAAATAAGCTTTGGCGGTAAGCATAAGAACCGTGAAAATGAGATAATTGAGGTTGCTGAATTTATAGGAGTCAAGAGCTACAAGGCCAGGGGCAAGAGGCTCTCAAGCTATATGGTCGAAAACATCCACGAGATCGAACCTTTCGTGAAAAAGGAAACTGGAAATACTAATGAGGAAAACAGGGAAGAAAAACCCCAGATACCAGTAACACGCCTAGATCCTGCCCAGATGAAACTCGAGTTGTGATGCCGAGCTGCCGGATTGTTTATATCATCGGTTTTATGGGCAGCGGCAAATCAGTTGCCGGTAAAAAACTTGCCGCCAGACTTAACTGGTCATTTATCGATCTCGACCGGAAAATTGAAGAAAAGGCAGGCAAAACCATTTCACGGATATTCTCGGAGGACGGTGAGGAGATCTTCCGGAGAATAGAAGCAGATGTTTTAAGGAGCATGGCATCTGCGACAGATACAGTCATTTCCACCGGAGGGGGAACACCCTGTTTCGGGGATAATATGGACTTCATGCTTGAAACAGGGGTAACCATCTACCTGAAAAGAACTCCCGAACAGCTGAGGAAACGACTCGCTGAGTCATCACACGAACGGCCGCTTCTCATCAATATCACCGATGACCGGTTGCTGGATTTCATCAGGGAGAAGCTTGCCTGGCGCGAAAAGTGGTATAAAAAAGCTGTAATAACTGTCTGCGACCTGAAAATAAATTACACATCGCTGCTATCACTGGTTAAGGAAAGACTTAATCGGTGATTATTGATTTTTATTGCTTATTTTTAGTGTGATTTACTGCTCAGGAGCCTATGAGAAACAAACCATTTTCAGTTCCGGTGGGGGAGAAATACATTCTGAACAAAAATAAGCCTGGCAGCCTGCTGAGCCTGAAGAACAAATCCTCAGGGAAAAGACTCTTCAGATGTAATTACTATAATCTTCTTACCGGGGATTTCTCTGTTCTGCAGAACAATAAGAACAAATGGTTCCTTCAGGAGATTCTTTCTGCAGGATCTGACGGGGATATAAATCTTATACCTGCACTGAAAAAAATAGCATCCGATCCGAATGCAGGGGAAGTAATCCGCAAGAAATCAACTGAAATAGCAGAAATTCTCGAAGCCGAGGATGGCTTTGCGAAAACTGATTCAATTCTCTCTGCTGCCATACCTGAAGAGGAAAAGCTGGTCAATGCGCGAAAGATCCTGGCAGGCAAACGGGTGCCCCAGACTACTGAGATATTAAGATTACTGAGAGATAAATCGGTTGAGGCAAAAAGACTGGCAATATACATGATAGGTAAATTCAGGCTGACTGATATGCTGACTGAGGTTTGTGATTGTCTGAATATCCCGGGGATGGAAGAAGATTCCATTGCTGTACTGCGGTCATTCGGCCCTGGAGCGGGTAATGAGATGCGCCAGTTCTACCTGAAAGTTTCGGGAAATACAGGCGTCTGCAAAAACATCCTGGGCATTTTAACAGGATGCGGTGCAAAAGAGGATACTGCTTTTATTTTTGAACGGCTGTGGTCAAACTCGCGTCAGATAAAGGAGTATGCCCTCGATTGTCTAATTGCAATTGACTTCAGGGCTCCCGAAGAGGAGAAGCACCGGCTTTATCACCTTATAAACGAAATTGCAAAACTGCTCACTTTTGTTACTTCAGCAAAAATCTATGCCGGCAGAAATAACAATGAGCTTCTTTATAAATCAGTCTGTAAGGAAGATGACCGATGGAAATCATTTCTGACCAGGGTGCTTTCAGTGACATTTTCACACGATAATTTTCCTGGTAACCTTAAGAATGGGAGTACTGCCACACGGGCAAACGGCCAGGATTTATTAAAAACAATTCCCGAAGTTGTTGAGATCATCTTCAGCAAGCCCCGGAAACAGGGTGATGACCTTAAATTTGAAGAAAAGAAACTAAGAAAGCTGCAGCGGTACTTTCCGAAACCTGCTCAGGGTTACTATGAGGTAATTGAAGACCTGATCAATTTCGATTATAACCTGATAAGTGTCTGGACTAAAGCATGTACCCTCAGGAGCCTGCCGGGAATTCCCGGCGAAGACCTTGTGGAATCGGTGGTTGCACTTCTTTTCAGCCCCGAGAGCATTCTCCAGGAAGAGGCAGTTAGGCTTGTGGCACGATCAGACAACAGGCTGTATAATATAGCATCACGGCGGATATCAGACCGTTCCAGGATGAAGCTTGATAAAATAAGCAGTGGCAAGGCTGATGAAAATGAACTGCTGTTCGAAAAGACAAAGTTCCTTTCATCCAATTTCATTGAGATCCCTGAAGACGACTTACTATTCCTTGCAGGGGCGATGAATTATTACGAATCCATAAGTGGTGAAATGCTGCCTTATGCAGAGGGATCAATAATCTGGCCAGGCAAATCCGGGAAAACAATTCCACGGGTGATTATACTCCGTAGAGATGATGCAGAAAGACCGGAAGGTGCGTTAACTGCTGAGCAGAATGTCGGTTTTTATATTCTCGACATGGAAGCTGTTGAGGCTTTTTATACACAATTCCCGGAAAGGGTATTTTATATTATGAAATATATCGACGATAATGAAAAGTGATGCGGCTGGGGATAAATCTTCATTTACTTTCATTTATTAAAATGCAATTTGAACATTATGGAACTGAACAAAGCAAAAGCAGGTTTAAATCCTTTCCCCGGATTAAGACCATTCCTTCCCGAAGAAAGCAACATCTTCTTCGGACGCAGCAATGAAAGCGAGGAGGTTCTTAACAGATTGCTTACCAACAGGTTTGTGACAGTTATCGGCGCCTCGGGCAGCGGTAAATCATCCCTGGTATATTCCGGTGTGATCCCGAGACTTCTGAAACATCCCGGACAGGATAAGCCTTCATGGAAGATAATACCTTTCCGTCCGGGGAAAGATCCGCTCGAAAATATGGCAAAGGCTTTTGCAAAAGCCATACCAGGCAGCCTGAATGTAGAAGATATTGATCCTTCATTTATCACCGGAATGAAGGATGATCCGAACTGGATCGTTACATCACTGAAAAAACTGGCGCCGCAAAATAATGAAAAGATCCTTTTAATAGTTGATCAGTTCGAAGAGCTTTTTATTTATAACCAGGAAGAGACAGGTATTTCTCCATGCAAGACTGCTTCCGAATTTGTAAGCATGCTCGAGAATGCCGTCGTGCATAATTCAGACGACATCTATATTATAGTAACGATGCGCTCTGATTTTGTGGGCAGCTGTGCCACATTCCAGGGATTCACAAGGATGATAAACGACAGCAATTTTCTTGTACCGCGCATGACTTGGGAAAATTACAAATCAGTAATTGAAGGGCCGGTGAGGTATGCGGGAGCAGAGATTGAACCCAGGCTTGTTGTTACGGTGCTCAACGATCTCGGTGACAGGACCGATCAGCTTCCGGTTCTTCAGCATACGATGATGAGAACCTATTCACACTGGCTGGAGACAGCAGAACCGGGAAGACCGGTAAGCATAGCCGATTATAATGCAGCAGGCACCATCAGCGGTGCAATGTCGAGACATGCCAATGAGGCATTTGATGAACTCGATCCTAAAGGTAAAGATATCTGCAAGAGGATGTTCAAGGCTATAACCGGTAAAGGAAGCGACAACAGGGGTATACGCCATCCTTCAGCTATCTCCACACTTAAATCGGTGATCAGGTGTTCTGATAAGGAACTGCTTGAAGTGATTGAAAAGTTCAGGGCTCCTTCCAGGTCGTTCATTACACCGGTGTATCCGGCTCCGCTGAATGATAATACAGTAATTGATCTCACTCACGAAAGCCTGATCCGCCTTTGGGGCAGGCTCAAGGAATGGGTTGATGATGAGGCGTCGAGTGTACGAATGTACATGCAGCTTTCGGAAGCTTCGGCAATGTATCAGCAGGGCAAGGCGACACTCCTGAAGAATCCCGATCTGCAACTGGCAGTCAGCTGGAGGGAAAATCAAAAGCCGACTCTCGGGTGGGCCGAAAGATATGACCCGGCATTTGAGAGAGCCATGGTCTACCTTCGTACAAGCGAGAAGGCATTTCTCGATGAAGAACAAAATAAAGTTATAATTCAGAAAAGAAAAATAAAAGGCAGCAGGATAATTGCAATGATCCTTGGAGGTGCAGCTGTCGTATTTCTGGGATTCATGCTCGTTGCCTTTGTACAGAAGATCTCCTCTGACAGGCAGAAGAATGAAGCGCTGAGACAAAAAGAGGAAGCTGCTGCACAGGCATTTGCAGCACTGCAAAATTCTGAGCTCATGAACATGAAACTGGCCGCGGCGGATTCAAGCGCTGCTGCCGCTATACAAAATATTTCAGAAGTCCGGCGTCAGAAGGAAATATCGGACAGCTGGAGGTCGGTTGCCGAACAGAATGCTGCTGAAGCAAGCAGACTGGCTGATTCAGCAAGACAGGCAAGCATAGTTTCGGAAATGAATGCCAGGATTGCAGAGGAACAAAAAGCCCTTGCTGTGAGCAGGAGGCTTGTGGCAATAGGAAAGTCATTGTCGCTTAAATCTTTGCAGATGACCGGCCGGAAGGATCTGCAGTCGTTGCTTGCATACCAGGGTTATATGTTCAACAGGGACAACGGAGGTTTACCGAATGATGCCGATATATATACCGGGCTTTACAAAGTAGCCAGGGAGTACGGCAGTCCCTATTATAAAACATTTACTGGCCATGACAGTGAGATCAAAAGTATCGCCTTCCTTCCCGGTAAGAGAGAATTCTTTACTGCCGGGGCAGACGGCAAAGTTCTCAAATGGAATCTCGACGGAAGAAACCAGAGCCTGCAGATTGTTTATTCAGGAACCGAAATTATAAATGTACTTGCGGTCAGTCCCGATGAAGGCTGGCTTGCATGCGGCGGACAAAATGCCGGGATAAAGATGATACCTCTGAAAGGGAATGATGCGGGATATGAGCTCAAGGGACACTCAGAGAGCATCAGCTCAGTGATATTCTCTTTCGACGGCCGGTACCTTTATTCCGCATCCTCCGACGGCAAGGTACTGAAATGGGACCTTTTATCCAGATCGTCGACCGACATCTCAACCAGTATGGCAAAGATAACCGGGATCGACCTGTCATCGGATAACAGGTATATAGCCGGAGTCAGCACTGAAGGGAAAGTGGTGCTGTGGAATCCCGAAAAAACTTCTGATAATTACAGTATCGAATCACCTGGCAGGACTGTGAGAAGCGTCAGATTCAAACCAGGCAAAGACCTGCTTGCAATCGGGTATGATGACGGCTACCTTGAAATATGGGATATTGCGACAAGAAAAAGAGTATCGGAGGTACAGGGTCATTCGGCTGAGGTGAGTGATATTCGTTTCAACAGCAAATTCTCGCAGATCGCAACTGCAGGAAACGACGGCACACTGAAACTATGGGATTCGGATGATCTTACTTCCCTTCCCATCAGCTTCAGCGACAACGACGGCCTTGTTGTCGCAATTGAGTTCAGTCCCGACGGACAGGCAATAGTCTCGGGCACAACCGGCGGAAAGACCAACCTGGCCAGCCGGGCAGCTATAGCAGATTTACTGGCGGGAGATGTCTGTTCGGTGGTTGCAAGGAATTTTACCATGGATGAATGGATAGCCTATGTTGGGAAGGATATTGAATACCAGAGGACATGCGCCGATAAGGAATTTAACATTAAAGTAAAAGAGGTCAGGTAAATCAGCCTGATTCGTTTCAACGTATTGTTCAACGTTGTATTATACGTTGAACAATACGTTGATGATTCTCATTTAACTATTATTTGTTTTTGCAGATCATGCAACATCTGGCATGAAATGCTTCTGACGCGTTTCCGGCTTTCACACGTTATAAAAAACCAATCTGATAGCGAGATTGTCCCTTATTTTCAAAATTTAACTATTTTTGCCAGTCGATCTCAGGTACCCCGAACAAGGGTACTTTATTTTATGTTTAATAAATTTATTTAAGCGCCGTAATATGAAAAACAGGAAAACATTCCTTATGATACTCGACGGATGGGGTATAGGTGACGGTTCCGCTTCGGATGTGATAAGCGTAGTACCGACTCCTAACCTCGATTATTATAAGCAAAAATATCCCAGTTCACGGCTCTTCGCATCAGGTGAGGACGTTGGCCTTCCCGACGGGCAGATGGGCAACTCTGAAGTAGGACATCTGAATATCGGAGCCGGACGCATAATCTATCAGGACCTTGTGAAGATCAATAAGGAATGCAAAACCGGCGAAATAAAAATGAATAAAGTCCTTACAGGGGCATTCTCCTACGCACGCGATAACAATAAGCAGGTACATTTTCTGGGGCTTCTGTCCGACGGTGGCGTACATTCCCTTGACAAACACCTCTACTACCTGTGTGATATGACAAAGGATTATGATCTTAAGAATGTCTTTATTCATGGTTTTGGGGATGGAAGGGATACTGATCCGCGGAGCGGAATCGGTTATATGAGGAACCTCCTGGCTCATTTGAAGAACTCCAATGGCAGGGTGGCATCTTTTATCGGCAGGTACTATGCGATGGACCGTGACAAGAGATGGGAGAGGATCAAAGAGGGATATGACCTGATAGTTCATGGAAAGGGTGCTCCGGTCACCGATATTTTAGCCGGGATGCAGAAATCATATGATGCGGGCGTTACAGACGAGTTCATGAAGCCCGTGGTGGTTGTCGATAACAATGGAAATCCGGTTGGCACAATAAAGGAAGGTGATGTTATAGTTTTTTTCAATTTCCGCAACGACAGGGCAAAGGAGCTGACAATCGCACTTACCCAGAAGGATATGCCGGATTGCGGAATGAAAACCATACCTCTGCATTACTGTACAATGACACCATACGATGCCACTTTCAAGGGACTTCATGTAATATATCCAAAGGAGAATGCCGACAACACCATCGGCGAGGTGCTGGCAAAAGCAGGACTACATCAGCTGCGTATAGCAGAAACTGAGAAATATGCACATGTAACCTTCTTCTTTTCCGGCGGACGGGAAGAAAGATTTACGAATGAAGACAGGATACTGATAGCATCACCTAAAGTGGCAACATACGATCTCCAGCCCGAGATGAGTGCTTACCTGGTCAGAGATGCTGTGATAAAGGAGATCGAAACGGAGAAATACGATTTTATCTGTTTGAATTTCGCGAACGGCGACATGGTGGGGCATACGGGCGTTTACGAGGCAATAAAGAAAGCAGTGGCAACAGTAGATGAATGTGTGGGTGCTGTTGTGAAGGCAGCAAGGAGCAAGGGATATGATGTTCTCATCATTTCAGACCATGGCAATGCCGACAAGGTTCTTAACAATGACGGATCTCCAAATACGGCTCATTCACTCAATCCTGTGCCATGCATACTGGTCAGCGATGATTACAAGGCAATTAAGGAGGGTATACTGGCAGATGTCGCACCAACATTGCTGACAATAATGGGAATCGATATCCCGGAAGAGATGACAGGTAAGATTTTGATTTGATCCCCCTGCCCCTCCCGTTTAAAGCGGGACAGGCTCTGATGGGCAGTTGTAATCAGGAAGCAGTTTAGCCCCCCTTCAGGGGGGTTGGGGGGTAAGCCAAAAAGGAGACAGAAAACTCAAAGGTATGCTTCGGATTAACGACACAATTTTCAGCACCGATATTCTTGAGAAGAAATTCAGCTGCTGTCTGGAGATGTGCCTCGGTAATTGCTGCAGGTATGGCGATTCGGGTGCGCCCCTTGCAGATGATGAAGTAGAGATACTTTCCGAGATCTGGCCATCGGTAAAACCTTACCTCCGACCGGAAGGCATAAAAACCATTGAGGAGAAAGGAACAAGCGTCATCGATTCCGATAATGACCATGTAACGCCGCTGATAGACAACATGGAATGTGCTTATACTTTCCTGAAGAACAACATCTTCATGTGCGGAATTGAAAAAGCCTGGAACGACGGAACAATAAAATTCAGGAAGCCTGTTTCGTGTCACCTGTTCCCGGCCAGGGTAAAGCACTTTACAGGGTTCACGGCGGTGAATTATGAAGAGCTGGCCATATGTTCTGCTGCCCGCGAAAATGGTGATGCAGATTCTATTTATGTTTATGAGTTCCTGAAGGAACCTTTTATACGTATGTTTGGCGAGAAGACCTATAACGAACTTTGTTTAGCTGCTGATGAGCTGAAAAGAAGAGCCGGCTGATAAAAATGTTTATCTCTGTTAGAGCCTGACAATTACCCGATTCGAAAAAATATACCTTATATTTTGTATTTTCAAAAAAACAGGTATCTTTGGCGGGTTAAATAAAAACCTAAATCTATATCGTATGAAGAAACTATTTCTGCTGATTGTTTTGTTTGTGTTTGCGGGTGTAACAACCCTGCTGGCGCAGACAAGAGTCATTACAGGTACGGTTACCTCTGCAGTTCAGGGGGAAGGTCCGATCCCCGGGGTAACGGTTATGGCTAAAGGTACCACAATTGGTGCCCTTACCGATTTAAATGGTAGATATTCAGTTACAGTTCCGACTACTGCAACAACACTGGTCTTTTCCTACGTGGGTTATGTCACCCAGGAGGCAGAGATTGCAGGAAGGACTGTTATTGATATTGTTATGGAATCCAGCATTATCGGATTGCAAGAAGTCATCGTAACCAGTGGTTACGGCATCAGGAGGACTCCAAAGAGTTCGTCGGCCCTGACCCAGGTTGTATCGGGTGATAAGCTTGCCGAAGTGCGCCAGATCAACGTTAACAACGCAATTGCAGGTAAAGTTACTGGTATACAGTTTCGCGGTCAGTCTGCAGCAGCTCTGGGCCGCACGGGTGATATACGTCTCCGTGGTGATGGTGGATTCGGTACAGGATCAGGGATTCTCTATGTCGTCGATGGTACAATACTGCCAAATTCGAACGATATCAATCTGGATGATGTTGAGGACGTAAGCGTTCTCTCAGGCCCCGCAGCTTCAGCAATCCTTGGATCGCAGGGAGCAAACGGTGCAATCATTATCACAACCAAGAAAGCCAGGATTAGTGGTGGCAGATCAATGGGCGTTGAAGTCAATGCCGGTGTGCTGGCTTCTTCAGTATATATACTGCCCAATTACCAGAATGACTATGCCGGCGGTAATGTATACGACATGTATAAATATACCTGGCAGACAGGAGATCCCGAGCATTGGAAAACCCTTGACGGTAAATACTACCCCGACTATTCGGATGATGCCAGCTGGGGACCAAGGATGGTCGGACAGGAATATATTCCATGGTATGCATGGTATGAGGGTACACAATATACCGGCAAAACAGCAAAGCTGGTTCCCCAGCCTGATAACGCCAGGGATTTCTATGATACTGGATGGACATGGAACAATAACGTGGCATTCTCAAAGGTGGGCGATGGCTATAATATCCGCGCTGTTGTCGGAAATATTCACGTTAAAGGGAATATTCCCACCACTAACCTGAGCAAAACCACGCTTGCCCTTAAAACGTCGTATGACCTCACCAAGAGACTTACTTTCGGCGCCAATGTGAACTTCTTTACAACATATACGCAGGGTGAATTTGATGATGGCTATTCAAACCAGACTACCGGGTCATTCAACCAATGGTTCCACAGGGATCTCGATATGAACCTGATGAGAGAACTGAAAGACCTGAGAACTCCTGATGGTATATGGGCAAGCTGGAACCATAATAATCCGAGCGCATGGAATCCGGCCAAACCTCTTAATTTCTACGGTGGCAACTACTGGTTCAATTTCTACAAGTGGTTCGACCTGGTAAAGATGCCTTCAAGAGCAGATCGTCTCTTCGGTGATGTTTCACTTACTTATAAGATCATTGAAGGCCTGACCGCCAGGGTTACATACCGCAGACAGCAGAACAACACCTGGTCAGAACAGAAATTCTGGACCGACCTGATCAAGAGCTCAACACAGGCATCAGGTAATGAAGGAAGGGTTAAAGGATATTATTCCTCTTACACAAGCTATTCAAACCGTGAGAACATTGAAGCCATTCTTAACTTTACAAGACAGGTGGGCGATTTCAGGATCAATGCAAACGCCGGAAGTGACTTCTTTAATTACATCGGAAAATCGAACTCAGCCAATACAGTCAACGGGCTGAATATCGACAACCTGTTCACCATTGCCAACTCAAAAGACCAGCCGAGTATTAGCAATTCAAGATCCTCAGAACAGTATAAAGCTCTCTTCCTTAGAGGTGATGTCGGTTATAAGGATTTTGTCTTCGCAGAGTTCACCCTTCGTAACGACTGGTTCTCTGTTCTGCCTCCCGATAACAGTTCAATCCTTTCAAAATCATTCGGCGGTTCGTTTGTATTCAGCGATCTGCTGAAGCTCCCGTTCCTGAGTTTTGGAAAACTGCGCGCTGCATGGGGCGAAATCCCGACAGCTATCGGAATATTCGCTTATCCCGGATTTGCTTATGGAGTAGGACAGTACCAGTGGACAGGCAACTTCCTGATGGGTACACCCGACCAGCTTGTTGATCCGAATATTCACGGAGCTGTAAAAACGCAGAAAGAAATTGGTCTGGAACTGAGATTCCTCGATAACCGCCTCGGTATGACCGCAACCTACTGGGATGGTACAGAAAAGGATATTCCTCTGTCAGTATCAATAGCAAACTACAGTGGATTCTCATCCAAATTGCTGAATACAGGTGAGATAGCCAAGCAGGGTTTCGATATGGCTCTTAACCTTAAACCGCTTACCCTAAGTAACGTTTCATGGGATTTCAATGCAACATTTGCATACCTTATCAAGAATGAGGTTGTAAAGATCGCGGAAGGTATCAACCAGATTGTTGCAGTTGATAACCTGTGGGATACTCCCAACATGGTTCATGCTATTAATCAGCCATGGGGTGAATTGTACGGCAGCGGCATGGTGATGCACGACGGGAAACCGGTACTTAATGATGACGGATCATATGTCGTCGAGGCCAATAAATACTTTGGTAATGTTCTTCCCAAATATACGGGTGGTATTCAGAACTCGGTTAGATTTCTTAAGAACTTCACCTTCATCGCAAACCTCGATTACCAGGTCGGTGGCAAGTTTTTCTCCTTATCAGATATGTGGGGAACATTTTCGGGACTTACAGCAAAGACATCTGGTCTGAACGATAAGGGAAATCCGATCCGCGATCCTGTAATTGATGGTGGCGGTGTACATATATTTGGTGTTGTTGATGTACAGGACTATGATGTCAATCCGGAAGGAAGCCCCATTTACGAGGATGCTGACTTCTATGTTGATGCTCAGACATATTACCATAACTTTTTCAACCTCAGCTGTTACGATGAATTCATATATGACCTGTCATATGTCAAACTGCGTGAATTGAGCATCGGGTATACAATACCGATTGAAAAAATAAGCGGGCTCAGCAAATATATCCAGGGTGCAACCATCTCGTTAGTTGCACAGAATCCATGGCTGATTTATTCTTCTACCAAGGACTTTGATCCTTCAGAGATCTCCTCTGCACAGGGTGAGAGCGGACAATTCCCCGGAATACGTTCATTTGGTATGAATATCAAGCTCAACTTCTAGGATAGCCGTTTGTTAACTTTTAAACTTTAAAAAGATGAAAAAAATATTTTATATAACTATCACACTGGTAATGTTTGTGACGGGTTGCAACTGGATGGAGGATTTCGGAGACACCAATATGAATCCTGCAGCAACCAACAAACCAATAACCTCTGCATTGTTAACTAATGTGCTGTCTGGTGTAGGCGGTTATGCTAATATTAATTTAACAGCCTTATATTGCCAGTTTTTCTCCGAAACACAGTACCCCGACGCATCATGTTATTCATTAAACATGGCTTCCCCGATGGGCACTTATTCAGGAAACCTGTATGACCTGGAGAACATTATCATCACGAATACAGATGAGACTACCAAAGATGCAGCTGCTCTCAACGGTGCAAATGAGAACCAGATTGCTATAGCCCGTATTCTTAAGGCTTACATATACTGGACACTTACAGACCGCTGGGGAGATCTTCCTTATACAGATGCATTAAAAGGTGATCCGAATGTAACATATGATACACAGGAGGTCATCTATAAGGCTCTCATAACTGAGTTGACCGAAGCCGTTGCACAGTTCACCACCGGAGCTCCGATAGTTGGTGATATAGCCTACAATGGTGACATTGCAAAATGGAAAAAGCTTGCCAACTCGCTCAGGATGCTGATGGCGCTACGCTTATCAAAACAGTATCCGGGTGCTACGGAATATGCTGCCACGGAATTCAAGGCTGCACTTGCAAATGCTGCCGGCTCAATTGAAAATAATGCCGATAATTTCAATCTTAATTATCCCGGTGGTAACTTCAGGAATCCATACTACAACATGTATGATGGCCGTAAAGACTTTGGTGAGAGCGCTACAATGACGACTCTTCTGACCAACCTGAACAATGATCCGCGTCAGTCAGTCTTCGGTGCAACTGTTCTGGGCGAACCTTCATCGCTGGGTGTACCCTATGGCAGGGCACGCGCCTTCATTGATCCGTGGTGCCAGGCTAATCCCAGCTATACCTATGTATTTCATCCGAATTTCAGGCAACAGACCAGCCCGGGTTACATCGTAACCGCTTCGAGGGTATTGCTTGCACGTGCAGAAGCTGCCGACAGGGGATGGACCTCCGAAACAGCAAATACGCTGAATCTGTATAAGGCAGGTATTACCGCATCATTTACACAGTGGGGATTACCCGCACCAACTGACGCTTATTTCTCAAGCGCAAATGTGACTTTGCCTGCAGCATTCGGTACCAATGCCAACCTGCAGCAGATAGCCACACAGCAGTATGTTGCCTATTATCCCGACGGATTACAGGGATGGGCAAACTGGAGAAGGACCGGCATTCCGGCGCTCACTCCTGCACCTGATGCAACCAACTCACCAAAGGTGATACCCCGCAGGTATCAATACGGGACTGCCGATTATTCACTTACAAAAGCTGGTGTTGAAGCAGCCGTTGCCAGACTCTCAGGCGGTGATAAGATGGACACAAGAGTATGGTGGGATAAACAGTAGAATAACCTGCAATAAGAATTTTAAAAAATGAAAAGTATGAAAACACTTTATAAAACTATCAGGATTACAGCTGGTGTTGTTCTCCTGGCTCTACTTGCTGTTTCATGTTTACCCGAGCAGCAGTCAATGGGTGATGCCGGAACAACTATAGTTAAAGCATATCCTGCCAATGAATCGGGATTCAAGCTGATCGTGCTTGATGCATCAAATCAGCCGCAATCATTCTCCATGGTAGAAGTAAGGAGAGATGCAGCAAATCAGACAGACCTGAACTCAACAACAACTGTTGAACTTACTTTTGATGCCAACGGAGGTATTCTTAATACTTATAACACGAAACATGGAACAAATTATATTACCCTGCCGACATCTGTCCATACCACAGCTCCTGCACTTACAGGCGGTAAAGTGAGCCTTGTATTCGGGCCCGGTGATTTTGTCAAGGAGCTGACACTAAATGTGCCCAATGCCTATGCAATAGACATGTCGAAGACATATGCTCTCGCGTATAAGATGACTGTAACCGGAACAGGTGTCCGCAGCCTTACATCCTCAGACTCTCTTGTTATCCAGGTGATGCCGAAGAACGAATACGATGGTCTGTATGATTCGGAAGGCTCATTCAATCATCCTGCAAGCGGAGGAGAAGACTGGGTTCAGGACGATACATACGACAGGTGGTTCTCGTACGTCGGAGCTGATGCCAAAGAAGGTATCACATCAGGTGCAAACACCATAGATTGCTGGGCCGGTGATGTCGGTTATGATATGGTACTGACTGTGTTGGCAACCACAATCGATGTAGGCGGTGTCGCAATGAAGCAGGTTAATGTTTTCGTTGTGCCGAGGCCGAATGATCATGGTATGTTTACAGCAACTGAAGCTCCACAGACACCAGGGCTTCCTTGCAACTATTATGACCATATTAACAAGAAATTCGTTCTGTATTACTATTATGGGACTGCGCCAAACCGGAGAAAAATATATGAAGAGCTGACATGGGCTGCAGTACGCCCTGTCAAATAATACGGATGGTGATGATTTAAAAGAAGGCTGGCTCAACTGAGTCAGCCTTTTTTATTCGGGGCATGAATTTTGTAACTAACTTTACGTGTTTGAAAACATTGATCTATGACGAAAAATACTATTTCTGTAACAATAACCAGATTCTGGCTCCTGTCATTAATGACAATTATTCTGCCTGATCTGCATGGCCAGACAGGCACAGAGAGACCTCTTCCCCAGTTTCTCTTCCCCGAGTTTACAAAAAGTATAATTAAAATGAAGGATGGCAGGCGATTAACTGCAACCCTTAACTATAACATGGTGGATGAGGAAATGGTGTTCCAGCAGAATAAAACATATATGGTTCTCGATAAACCTGAGGAAACAGATACCGTCTATCTTCAGAACAGGCAGTTTATACCGGTCGATAAAACTTTCTATGAAGTTCTTGTTAAAGGAAATATTTCATTTTTCATTCAGCATAAAAGCCGCTATGCACCTGTGAGCGGTACAACGGCTTATGGAATGAAATCACCGACCCTGGGACCTTCATCGGTTTTGACGATGCGCAGCGGAAATCAGATACGGTCGGTCGACCTGCCGGATAATGTGACAGTATCCCCTGCAACTGTATACTGGGTAAAGACCGGGAATGAGATGCAAAAATTCACTACCGAGAAACAGTTCCTTAAGCTATTTCCGGGATCGGAAGACGATCTTAGAAATTTCATAAAAGAATCAAAGATTGATCTGAAATCCAGGGAAGACCTTATAAAGCTGGGTAATTTCTGTAATGAGGTGATAAGATAAGATCTCACCACCTCCCGTCCCCCGCTCCCGGGAGAACAGGGGATGTTTCATATCAGTAATTATGTGAAGATTATTTTTTTTTAAAGCCCCTCTCCGCCGGTAGAGGAGTCTGGGGTTAGGTCATTCCATCTTCAGGCTGACCAGTTCGAGCCTGGTTGAAGTGACCTTCATGACCTTAAAGACCAGGTTCCTTACCCTGATGACATCATTATTTCCCGGTATGCTTCCGTGGAAATAGAGTATCATTCCTGCAAGAGTTTCGTAATCATCCTCTTCGGGAAGGCCAAGATTGTATTTTTCGTTCAGATAGTCTATTTCAAGACGGCCCGAAAAGATAAATTCATTGCTGCTGATGACCTTTTCGGTAAGCTCGTTGATATCGTGCTCATCCTCGATGTCTCCCACTATTTCCTCAAGCACATCCTCGATGGTGACCATCCCTGATGTCCCTCCAAACTCATCCACCACAAGGGCTACATTTTTCTTTTCATCCACAAACACCTTTAACAGCTTGTTGGCAGCCATGGTCTCCGGTACAATAGCGAGCTTCCTGATGCTGGACTTTATGTCGGGAGGATTTCTGAAGATATCCTTGAGCTCAAAGTAGCCAATAATATTATCGATGCTTTTCTGATAAACCAGGATCCTTGAATGCTGGGTTTCGATAAACATGTCCTTTAATTCTTCAACTGATGCAGTACATTCAATCGCTTTGATCTCAGTTCTCGGGACCATACATTCCCTAAGCTTTACGTTAGAGAAATCGAGAGCATTCCGGAAGATCCTGATATTATGGTGAAAGGGTTCAGTTTCCTCTTTGCCTGGCTTGCCCAGGTTAACAAAATGTTCAAGATCAGCCTTGCTGAAGACAACGTTCTCGAGGGGTGTCTCAGCAGGTTTCTTTTTTAAAAAGAGATTGATGAATAAGTTTGAAAAGGCAAGGGTGAATTTACTGATGGGGTAAAAGATCCAGAAGAATAAAAGTGTTGGTACGCTGAGGACCTTAAGGAAAAAATTTGATGAAACTATAAAGATCGTCTTGGGAAGAAATTCGGCTACAGCAAGAATTATAACGGTTGACAGGGCAGTATTGACTATCAGGACAAGTACATCTGATCTAATTATCTGGGAAAAGACAGGACTTAACAATCTTGAAAAGAAGAGACCGTAAACCACAAGGGCTATATTGTTCCCGATGAGCATGGTTGCCAGATACTGGCCGGGATTATTTGCAAATATTTTTATCAGTTCAGAGCCGAAAACACCCTGCTTTTTATCCAGTTCAATCCTCAGCTTGTTGGATGCAACAAATGCTATTTCCATTCCTGAAAAGAATGCGGAAAACAACACGGCAAGAATAATTATAACTATAGCATCCATGTCACAAATTTAAATTCTTTTTCCGAGTCTGTGCCGGTCACTGTACAGGGAAATAAGAACTCTCACTCCCCTTCTTCAAGATAAATAGTAGCGGTCACATTCCTGATCTTCCGTTTCCGGAGCCTTGTGTCCGACTCGAAACCTATCCCTCTGACTGTCTGATCTTCATTTGTTATCTCAACGAACCGGTCGGTGTAGATAAGCTCTTTTTCCTGGTCCCAGAACAACTGTTCGGTCTCAAGCTTATCGTTTGTCTCATTCACAACAACCACCGAGTCCCTTAGTTCCCAAAGTTTTTTCTTCTCAGTATATCTTGCGTAATTAGCTGTTGCAGATCCGACAGGATCTTTACCCCCGTCATAGAAGGTAACCCTGATCCCTGATCTGAACTCGGAGTAAGGGGAGTCGTTATCTGTATATCTTTCCATCAGGGGAGTTGTCATTATAAGCTGGATACGCCCTGAATCGGTATATACTGTAGTATCGTTTCTTACGACCTGGGAAGGCAGATTGAGGATTTCTGTCTTGTTTACTGTCGGAAGTTTTCTTTCACAGGCACAGTTAATAATTGCTGCCGCAAGAAAGGCTGGCAATATAGACCGGATCGTGTATGTCTGAAAAAAACTTCTCAAGAGTGCTAAAGCTATGAAATGATCTGCAATGACAGGAAACAGGCCTCAATCGTATTTCTGTTTGATGAACCAGAAGTCATACAGGTTAAGACTCACACCGAAGGTAAAGTAGTTTTCAGTATGCATATTTTCTCCTGGTCCCGATTTTCTTGTGTAATCGATGAATATGTTGGTTTTTGACAGCGACCGCGGCATTGGAAGGCCTATACCGATTCCGAAACCGATTTCTTTTATCTGCTCGCCGTTGATAACCAGATAGGAATTATCAAAATGACCCCCCATACGATATTCTATTCTCTGAAGGAGACTGTAATTGGAAAATTTGTCGGGGATCAGCTCAGCACCAAACCGGATCGATCTGGAATCGGTTATAAAACCTTCGCTCCCCCGGATTTTTGATTCTGACCATTGTGAAGTAATATAATCAATTCCGGTCACAAACTTGTTTTTCTTCCCGAATGCTATGCCAAACCTCAGTGTACCGGGAAGAGTGGAATTTGCATGGTCTTCAACATAGGTGAGTGTATCCTGCGCGGTATAAGCTGTGTATCGGAGCGTCAGATTTTCATAATTTGATTTATAATTTTTAGCTGCAGTGAATGAGGCTCCTGCATTAATAAAGTAGTCTTTTTTAATTGTTGCAGTATATTGTACCCCATAATCAAAGTTCAGCCCGTTCAGTTGAATCCTCTCAGAATTCCTGTCGTGAAAAACATTATAATAGTCGCCGAAAACATACTGGTTAGCCCTGTTGATCTGCCCGAACAGTACTGTCATATTGATTCCCGCCGACAGGTTTTTTGTGATATTTATACCGGCTCCGACGAATAGGCTGTTCAGCCCGCCTTCGCCGGAGTGATATGACCGGTATTCGCCTGTAACAGGATCATATCCGGGATCACCCTTAAGGACAGATTCAGCGATATTATAATAACCATTGCTGAAGGGTAAAATGCCTGCAGCAGCTCCAAGTCTTTTTGTGACAGGGAAACCCATCATCAGATGGTCGAAATTCATATCATCCGATGTATACCTTGAGTCTCCGTCCTTAAGCACATTAATACTGTAGTCGATGCCAAAATCGAAAATGAATGAGTTGGTATCAATGCCGGCGTATGATGCGGGATTCAGGAAAAAGACCGAACTATTGTCACTTAATGCAATGCTGATGCCTCCCATACCGGCACTTCTGAATGATCCGGATGGTTCAAGCAATCCAAGGTTGAATCGTGCATAGGGAGAATTTACAAGTTTCTGGCCGTAAGTATGGAAGGGATAAAAGATTATAAGGAAGAAAGTTATAGCAGCAAGTCTATTTTGCATTGTAGTCGAGAATATAATTTAGACCATCAAGTACGATATCGGGTAAATATGTAACATGATAGCCAATTTTGTCTTTAAGATAACCACTGTCGCCACCTGTGAGGATCACTTTGAAATCCGAGTGACTTTTTTCAAACGTGCGAATATACTCATTTATTTCATAAATCAGGCCCTTGATCACGCCGGCAGTTATTGCCTGAAAGGTGCTTTTACCCGGAGATGTGATCGTATGTGTGGTGGAAGCCAGCGGCAGCTTACCGGTAAACCTGTGCAGGGCTCTGAATCTCATACTTAACCCTGGCGAAATATTCCCGCCTTTATAGGTTCTGCCTGATAGGTATTCGTAAGTGACAGCACTTCCCGCATCGATAATCAGTATCTTCTTCCCGGGAAACAGATAAAACGCCCCGGCGACTGCTGCTATCCGGTCAGGGCCAAGTGTTTCGGGAGTTTCATATTCGATCTTAAACGGAAGCTCCGATTTGTATGAAAGAACATGGACGTATGGTATACCCAGAGTAGCCAGGTCGACAATAAAATCAGGAATGTCTCTGACCGACGATACTATTGCCCTGTCGATGCTTTGTTCATAAGGCGCACATATAGCCTGCAGTTTATCCCAGTGGTATAGTTTGGTGCGAAGAGATAAAACCTTCTTCTTCCTGTCAAATACAGCAATCTTTGTACTGGTATTACCAACGTCAAAAATCAGATTCATAATGGTCTGTAAAAATACAAAGTTAGTAAATGCAATGATAAGTGCCTATAGTGAGCTAAAGTTTGGAGTGGTGTCCATGTATGTACTCACCCCCTTCTTTTCCCCCTCTCTGCTTTGCAAAGAGGGGGAATGTATTGAGCGCATTTAGTTGTATTTAATATATTTACAATACAATTTCAATTTTAGTGTCTGATCCAAAGAAATTTGACTTTAGTAAAATAAAGAAACATGCGCAGGAGCTCAGGACCAACCTGACTGATTCCGAAAAAACTCTTTGGAAGGAATTAAGAGGAAGGAAACTGGCTGGTCATAAGTTTTTAAGGCAACATCCCATCCTTTATAAGGGGAATTTAATTAGATATAATTATTTTATTGCAGATTTTTATTGTAATGAAAAAAAGGTAATTATTGAACTTGACGGTCCAATTCATGATGTCAATAAGGAATACGATCAATTCAGGGATATTGAATTACAGAATCTGGGGATCCGTATTTTACACATTAAGAATGAGGAGCTTACAAGGCTAGGTGAGGTCTTACAAAAAATCAGGTTATTTCTGGATTCAGATAATATATAATCAATTATTTATACTCAATGTTGTTACCCCCTCTTTGCGAAGCAGAGAGGGGGCCGGGGGGTGAGTACCTGGAATCGAAGCTAAGCAGAGAGCAAGTCCCGCGCAGCTGGAGGAGAGGAGGGTGAGTACATCTGAACTAGATATAATGGCCGTGAACGGATTATTTTACCTCGAGCATTTCCTTCAGAACAGAAATTGCCCTGCTGACAGACTTTATATCCGAAACTGTAAGGCTAAGCCTTGATTCTTTCTGCTTTACTGACATCAGCCGCGGATGACGGTTTACATAATTCATTATTGAGATAAACTTGGGAGTCCGGTAGAACCCGGATTCGGGATCGGAAACGAAATTTGCAATTAGCAGATCATTCTTCAACAGGATTTTCTCCATGCCCAGCCTTACCGCGATCCATTTTATCCTGACGATGTCCAGCAGCGCTGCTGCAGGTTCCGGCAAAGGTCCGAAGCGGTCTGTAAGCCTTCTTCTGAATTCCTGAAGGGCGTCTTCATCCCTGATCTCGTTCAGCTCCTTGTAGAGCCTGATCCTCTCGGCAATATTTGAAATATATTCATCCGGAAACATTATTTCAAGGTCAGTGTCAATCTGGAAATCTGAAACATACTGTTTGTCTATTTCCTCCCTGACCTGGCCGGGGATAATTTTTTCCTCTTCAGGATGTTCAGAGATTTGCGACATTCTTAATTCAGTCATTGCTTCATTGAGTATCCTTTGGTAAGTCTCGAATCCCACATCTGCAATGAAACCGCTTTGTTCACCGCCTAAGAGATTTCCCGAACCCCTGATATCGAGATCCTGCATTGCTATATTGAAACCGCTTCCGAGCTCGGAAAACTCTTCAATGGCTTTCAGCCTGCGTCTTGCCTCGTTTGTCAGAGTACCCGGCGGCGGGGTAAGCAGATAGCAGAACGCCTTCTTGTTGGAGCGGCCAACCCTGCCCCTGAGCTGATGAAGCTCTGAAAGTCCGAATGTATGCGCATCATTGATGAAGATTGTGTTCGCGTTCGGTATATCGAGACCCGATTCAATGATAGTTGTAGCAATAAGTACGTCATAGTCGCCTTCTATAAAACTGTACATCACATTTTCAATGTCCTTTCCCTCCATTCGCCCGTGGACAATGGCGGTTTTAACATTCGGACAGATACGGTTGATCTCTGCCTGAACAGCCTTTATATTTTCAATCCGGTTGTGAATGACAAATATCTGACCGTTCCTCGATACCTCGTACTCAATACCTTCCCTGATTATTTCTTCGTTGAAACCATGCAGCTCGGTCACAATAGGCATCCGGTTAGGGGGAGGCGTATTGATAATTGAAAGATCGCGTGCTCCCATCAGTGAGAATTGCAGGGTACGCGGTATCGGAGTAGCAGTCAGGGTAAGTGTATCAACTGTTGCCTTCAGCTTTTTAAGTTTTTCCTTTACCGACACACCGAACCTCTGTTCCTCATCTATGATCAGTAATCCCAGATCCTTGAATCTGATCTCCTTCCCTGCAAGCTTATGTGTCCCGATTATGATGTCAATCTTTCCGTCGGCCAGCTGTGAGATGATCTTTTTCTGGTCAGCCG
>JADDYF010000043.1 GCA_015712185.1 Bacteroidales bacterium | reverse complement strand
ACTGTATAGTACTTGGCCGGGCAGAAGCATATGCCAGCAAGAATTCCGTTCTGTCATCATTCTATGACGGTCTTGGCATGGGGCTGGGCTTTACAATGGCCCTGGGGATACTCGGAGCTTTCCGCGAGATAGTCGGCAGCGGGGCAATATTCGGCCACAAAATAATCCCAGGCGACGGCATACTTGTTTTTATCCTCGCTCCCGGAGCTTTCCTGGCACTGGGATATATGATCGCACTTATTAACAGGATCAGAAAGACTTAATCTGACAGACAATGGAATACATACTTATTATAATATCTGCCGTATTTATCAACAATGTAGTACTTGCACAGTTCCTCGGGATCTGCCCGTTTCTGGGAGTTTCAAATAAGGTCAATACGGCTATGGGTATGGCTGGTGCGGTCGTTTTCGTTATCGTTCTGGCAACAATTGTTACTTACCTTATCCAGATCTATGTCCTTAATCCTCTTGGTATTGCCTTTATGCAGACGATCACCTTTATCCTTGTCATTGCAGCACTTGTACAGATGGTGGAGATAATCCTTAAAAAAATAAGCCAGCCTCTATACCAGGCGCTTGGAATATATCTTCCCCTGATTACCACCAACTGCGCAGTACTTGGGGTTGCTATCCTTGTTATAAAGAAGAACTACAACCTGCTTGAAGCCGTGGTATATGGCGCTTCGACCGCAATCGGATTCGGACTGGCGCTGATAATTCTTGCAGGGATAAGGGAACAGCTTGACCTGGTTGATGTCCCGGAAGGGATGAAAGGAGTACCGGCCTCCCTGGTTATTGCCGGCATACTCGCTCTTGCTTTTATGGGATTCACCGGAATAGTCAAATAAATAAAATTGCTGCAATAAAGCCGGAAAATTACGCGTTTCCCTTTTACTGAGCCATACCTGCAATGTCTGTTCAAAAATGACATTATCGGATTATTATCGGATTCTCGATTTGCCTTTTAATTCTTCAATTGAAGAAATTAAAAAGGCCTACAGAATTAAAGCCCGGATGTACCACCCTGATATTAATCCTCTGCCCGAATCCAAAGAGAAGTTTATCCAGGCAACGGAAGCATATGAATTTCTGCTCGCTAATCACGACAAGGGAGTAAGCGACGAGGAAGCTTTCCGGCAGGCTATGGAAGAATGGAGAAAATACAGGCAGGACCGGGCCAGGCAAAGAGCCTATGCATACGCACAGGATTCATATAACCGCTTCAGGAATTCAAAACTCTATAAGACCACCAGAATATTCGACGCCACACGTATAATATACAGCCTGATACTGTCTGTATTGATTATTGTCTATACTATATTCGGGTATGTTTACAGATTGAGGCATCCTGTCCCATATTTCAGGAATCCCAATCCCATAGTCTTCATTCTGCTGCTGCTTCTCGGTATGAGTTTCTTTATAATCTCATTGATATACCTGAAGGCGTATCTTGATTCTTCAAAAAAACACAGGAAGAAACAAGGTTAATGTGGCATGGTTTTTGGGCAAGAATGTTGTAACCCGAACTAAACGCGCCGGAATTTATTTCCGGTAAAACGTTCATAATTCCCAAGTGTATGAAAAAAAATATTTTAAAGAAATTAGTTGTTTTCCTGATCACTCTCCCGCTTATTTCAGTGACATGCACAAAAACACCTGAAGATTTACCGGAAGATCCTGTACCGATCGATCTGACTCCCGCTCAGCTCAATCTTGTTGAGTCAGGAAATTCATTCGCATTTGATATTTTCAGGTTGATACTGGAAAGCGCTGATGAATCAGAGAATATAATCATTTCACCTCTGAGCATATCGTACGCATTGGCAATGACGCTTAACGGTGCAGACGGAGCAACCCGTGAAGCCATGCTGGAAGCGCTCAGAATTAATGGCGTTACTCCTGAAGAGATCAACGGTCCCTATAATGAGCTCACCAAAGTTCTGCTTTCAGTGGACAAACGCGTGATAATGTCCATTGCGAATTCGGTTTGGACGGAAAACGACTTTGCCGTAAAAAAAGCCTTCATCGATATCCTCACAACTTACTATGATGCTGAATCAAAGTCGTTTGATATTGAAGATCCGACAGCCCCCGATAAGATAAATGCATGGATAGAAGATAAAACCAACGGTCTGATAAAGGACATGGTCGACAAACTGAACGATAACACTGTGATGCTTCTTATTAATGCAATTTATTTCAAGGGTAAGTGGAAACTGCAGTTCGATCCGGACGACACCTCCGAAAAACCTTTCTACAAGCCCTCAGGCAGTGAGGTAAATGTTCAGATGATGAAGCAAAAGGAAGATTTCAGTGTTTATGATGGCGATGGTTTCCTGCTTGCTGAATTTCCATACGGTCAGGGCAATTTTGTGATGGATATAATCCTGCCCGACGTTAAATCCGGAACTGCTGACCTTCTTCCTTCAGTAACAGGCGAGGCCTTTGCAGGATGGGCAAATCAGCTCGGAGAACGTGAAGTGAATGTGTCTATACCGCGTTTCAAATATGATTATAAGAAGACGCTTAAAGAAATCCTCACCGATATGGGAATGGGGATCGCTTTTACCGATCTGGCCGATTTCACAAATATTGCCGAAACTCCTCCCCTGCTCATCAACGATGTAACTCACCAGGCATTCATTGAAACCAATGAGGAAGGGACTGAAGCAGCTGCAGCCACCATTGTGGATGTCGGCGTGACGTCAATGCCTCCGCCTCCGCTTGAATTCAATGCAGATCACTCATTCCTGTACATCATCAGGGAGATTGAAACGAATGCAATCATATTCATGGGAAGAGTAGCTGATCCGCTGGCAGACTGAAACTAATATTAAGAGTAATTCTCCGGAAACAGGGGCTTTTGAAAAAGTCGTTTTTCACCCCCCAGCCTCCCAAGGGAGGGATTTGTAACATATTGTATACCAAAAAGTCCCCCTTCGCCTTCGCGTAACCGCTTCGGCGGAGCAAGGCTTGGGGGATATAGGGGTGGAAGGTAATAAAACGACTTCTTCAACAATCCCTCTTCATAGAAGAAGTCTGTAAAACTCTTCCTGAATTTTTATTACCTTTAGCCGTTCCGAGATCTATGACGTATCTGATTGCCACATTATCAGTCCTCACTACTCTTTTTATGCCTGATATTATCAAACCGGAAGATCTTCAGCCGGCCAGCCAGACACAAAAACCTCTCATTAAGTTCGGAATACTCGCGGATGTCCAGTTTTGCAACTGCGATCCTGCCGGAAACAGGTACTACAGATCATCTCCTGCAAAGTTGAATGAAGCAATGGCTTCCCTGAAAAAGGATTCTGCGTCATTCCTTGTCAACCTGGGTGATCTTATAGAAAAGGATTATGAATCCTTTGATCCGGTTCTGAAAATAATCAAATCATCAGGACTCAGGATATACCACTGCACAGGTAACCACGATTACTCTGTTGCACCGGAACTTAAGAAACGTCTGCCACTGACAATGCCTTCAAAGAAAGGTTATTATTCATTTTCACAAAACAATTTCAGATTCATTTTCCTGAACGGGAACGAACTGAGCACTTATGCCGCTGATAACGAAAAATCAGTCAAAGAGGCTGAAGAATATATTCAGTCGCTGAAAAAGGAAGGAAACATCAATGCAATTGACTGGAACGGAGGCATCAGCAACAGGCAGCTGGTGTGGCTTGAGAACCAGCTTGATGAATCAGTTGCCGATAATGAGAAAGTATTTATATTTTGTCATTTCCCGGTATATCCTGAAAATGTTCATAATTTGTTAAATTACAGGGATGTTCTTGCCGTTACAGGAAAATACCGGAATATTGTAGCGTGGTTCAGCGGCCACAATCATGCCGGAAATTACGGAAAGTTAAATACGATACATTTCATCACTATAAAAGGTATGGTTGAGACTGAAACCACCGGGAGCTTTGCGATGATCGAAGTCTATTCTGAGAAGCTGCAGATAAAGGGATATGGACGTGAGAAAGAACAGACGCTGCCATACTGAGAAATACAACACTGAAAGCTTATGACAAAACTGGCAAAGGAGCTGACCCTGTACGGGCTGATAATGGTGGCGATAGGCTCCTGTATTGGTTCCGGTATATTCGTAACCCCTTCAGAAATAGCAGGACTGATTCCCTCCTCCACTCTGATTCTGCTTGTATGGGCTCTCGGAGGACTGATTGCCCTGACCGGAGCGCTCACATTCTCGGAGCTTGGTGCTCTCTTTCCATATGCCGGAGGGATCTATGTTTTTCTGCGCGAGGCATATGGCGGATGGCTGGGATTTCTTTACGGATGGGCTTATCTCCTGATAATTACATCGGGTTCCATCGCAGTACTGGCTCTGGCATTCTCATATTACCTCAGCTATTTCATTCCCATGAGTGAATCGTGGAAGATCATTGCCAGCATTATTGCCATCTCGTTGCTTACCACCCTAAATATTCTCAGGGCCAAGTTCGGGGAGATATTTACGAATGTTTTCACGGGATTAAAAATAGCAGGCATACTGATCATTATTGGTGTAGGAATTTTTTTCGGTACAAGCGACCTGTCATTCAAAAGCTTCCCCTCATTTTCTTTTTCATCAGCCAGCCTTTCGAGCTTCGGAGTAGCTCTTACAGGCGTATTATTCTCCTATGGAGGATGGCAGCATGCGTCGTTTCTTGCCGGGGAGACAAATAATCCCTCCAGGAATGTCCCGATAGCAATGATTACTGGAGCACTTGTGGTTACCATTATTTACCTGTTTGTGAACACCGGGTATATGCTGCTCCTGCCTGTGGAATCGATAGTCAGTTCGCAGAAGGTGGCTGCCGAAGCTGTCAGCACTATCCTGCCATCAGGGGGCATGTTCGTTGCAGGTATTATTGCGATCAGCACTCTGGGAACTATAGGAATTTACACTCTTTCCGCACCCAGGATTTATTATGCCATGGCAACCGACGGATTGTTTTTCAAAAGCATTGCCAGGGTCCATCCGCGGTTCAGAACCCCGGTAAATGCAATCCTTGTACAATCGGTCTGGGCAGTCGTTTTACTCCTGTTCTGGGGCACTTTCGAGAACCTGATCACCTATACAGTATCGATCGAATGGATATTTTACATACTTGCCGCTGCGGGGATCTTTATACTTAGGAAAAAGCTGAAGCATGCTGACAGACCCTACAAGACAACAGGTTATCCTGTCACACCTGTTATTTTCATTGTAATCAATATCCTGTTCATTATCAACATAACGATAAACAAACCTTTACATATGGGTATCGGACTGATATTCCTCCTCATGGGAGTGCCTGTATACCTGTTTTTCAAGAAGAGGAATCCGGGTTCGGCAGGGATCGTCAACCGGTCTTGATGAAGTTAAACGGAACGTCAAGAATTGATGAGAAATACTCCCCGCGTTCCAGGATATCCTCATCACCGTCCTCGTAATACCAGTTGAAGATGAACTTTTTATCCTTCAGGGAAACATGTTTTATTACCTCCATGAGATGAATAAAGACTTTCGCGCTTGCACTGTTGAAATACTCGAGATTGATATCAACACAGGTAACCGGGGCAGGCGATTCTACATATTTATCAATCCATTTAGCGACGGGAGCAAAGAAATCAGCCACGTTCTCATGGATTGACCGGCCCCTGATCTTAATTACGCCATCGGGGTTCAGAATGATCTCCGGTGAACTCTTGGTGGGCGATATTTTAAGTTCCTTCATCTGATTAATTGCTATAATATTGTCAAATTTCGAATCCATTTGTCATTTAAGTATTGAATCTGTCGAATGCAGGGTCGTTGAAATTATTTAACGAAATACCCCTTACTTTTGATTCAATTTCATGTATCATTCTCACAATTTCACTATTGACAGGAACAGAAACACCATGGTGTAATCCGTTCCTTACAATGTAGCCGTTGAAATAATCGACCTCAGTAGGCCGTCCTCTTTCAATGGACTGAAGGCTCGAAGACTTAAGTCTGCGGTACCTGAATCCTATTAT
>JADDYF010000206.1 GCA_015712185.1 Bacteroidales bacterium | reverse complement strand
GTTTTTAAATCCTTATATTCTTTTGAAAAAGCCTCTTTGAAGGCTTCGACAGCTATTGGTGAACTATCGTGTGTGGAAAGACCAATTAATTTAAGGTTTCTCTTTTTAATAAATTCTATTCTTTTATTTACGCTGTCTGCGGTAAATGGTTCCCATGGTAATTTGCCGGTTATATAAAAACCCCTGGATCTTTCCGAGTCATTATCCACCGGAAAATGAAATCCCCCCAGAACTCCATAGATCGGCATATCAGATATTCTTTCACACCGCAGCAGTAACCTTTCAACAGGCTGATGTCCGCAACCTGAAACGATAATTATTCCCTTGTCTTTAACATTAAAAAGTAATCCCTGCTCCACAGCGGATCCAATAAACTTTGGTGCCCATATAATGCCTGTTGTATAAACTCCTTCAGCCACTTTAACAGGATAATACGAAAAAATGGGATTTATTTTGTTACTGAGTTTGTCCAGCAGGTCAGTTACTCTGGGATTACGGGTAAAAATGGAAGTTATATTAAGATTACGGGCATCCCTCCCCATTGGAACATATATTTTCAGACCCGGAAGGATATTCACATTCTCTGGTTTTACAAAAGTCTTATCCTCAATCCATTTCCAGTTATTCTGGTGATCGGCGTGGTTTATTGATATGAAAACAGCATCTATTTCGCCTATATCAATACCCAGCATGTCAAGATTGTAGCGAAATACACATTTTATTGAATCGTCGTCAATCCCGGTATCAAACAGTATTGTCGAACTATCAGTCCGGATCAGGAATGATACCCCTTCTGCCTTTCTTAATGCTTCATTTCCATAAGGATGTCCAATAAGAGGAATTAATTCAAATTTACTGGTATAACCAAAATCTTCTGTTATTTGCAATCTCTGCTGATCACTCTCCCAGACAGAATCCCATCTTATTACCTCGGATTTATAGTGCTCATATTGCTTTATAGCATTGGAAGTGTCCCCGACTAATGATGCAAATTCAGGATCGTTCTCAATAGCTTTAAACAGAGCTGATTTTTCCTGATTTGTCAGATTAAAGTTATTCGTCTGCTGTGCAGATAACCCGATACATAAAAATGTTGCTAAAAATACTAATGCAGTCCTCACAAAGTTGTGGATATATTAAATCAGGAGGATTAATGCTTCTACTTCTTCTTTTTCTCAAAAACAACCCTGTATCCAAATGTTAAAAACGGCAGCCATGGATGACCTTCTCCGAAATAAAACGGATATGAAAGACCTAAATAAGGTTCGAGATGCAGAAACTCATTAATGCTTTTTTTTCTTGTCAGCTTCAGCCCCGGTGTAAAAGCGCCATAATTCTCATCGATGAAATTATATGCCACTCCTCCATAAAGGCTTACGCACCATTTTTTATTCCCTTTTTCAGAAAAGTAATGCCTTACCTCAATTGCCGCTTCAGGTCCTGCTCTCATCTCAAATTTATATATAGGCGAGCATACTGCAGCAACTCCTCCCCAGAACAGCAATCCTCCCTTTCCTTTGAATCCAATCTCATATGAACCGAGTAATTCCACTGAAAGAACAGGTCCTCCGAGTGCTTCCGGCGATTTCGGGAAAGCATCCGCAAAAACAGAAGAGCCGGATGCAAGTAACATGAATAGAATAATACATTCTTTCTTACCTTGTACCATGGACTTATAACACTTATATCAACGTTACAGCCTGATTAAGTCAAAGTTAATCTTATTTTACCTGTTGTAAATCTATACTCATCTTTTTTTTAATATTCATTGATCCATACGTAAATATCTTCTGATAGGGATAATACCGTGATGATGGAAATTTCTGAAAAGCATCAACGTTTAATTATGGTTCATTTATGAATTATGACACATTACTCATATATATTAACCACATACCTGGATTATTTTACAGAGCGTTTAGACCCCCATCCCTGCCGATAGCTATGTCACACTTCAGAATTTATGTAACAATTTTTATTCTTCAGTGTAATTTACCCCCTTTCTTATTTCCTCCAGGGGGGAAAGGATAAATTGGCACCTCATTCCCCCAGGGGAAGGAGCGCAAAGCCTCCCGCAATTGGGACTGGAAAGGGGATTTATGTAGACCAAATGCTTTATAAACCATAATAGCGCATTGATTATACGTTTTATTATACGTTTAATTATACGTTGATCTCCCTTCCATGTAATAAGGATACCGATATCAACCGGGAGCTTACAGACTGGACTAAAGTAAACCGCAATCACCGGGATTTCGCATTTAACCCTGACCACTTTCCCCATTGTGACTGGCTAATATTATGTTGAATTTTTTTGTTATCTTTATAAATAGATTATTCGGGTGGACTCTGATTGATTTTTTTTTATAATTCAATATTCTAAATTTTACTCCTATGGAAGAAAACACACCGAAAGAGCCGGAACAGCCGGAAAAAGAGAGTTTGCTTGACAAGGCAAAGAAACTCGCCGATAAAGCTGATGACTTTATTGATGAAAAAGTTGACAAACTGAAACAGACCAAAGCATTTGAAAAGGTTTCAGAAGCTTACGAAAAAGCCGAAGACTTTGTTGAGGACAAGGTCGAAGAAATAAAAAGCGGTGAAGCAAAAGAGAAACTTAAAGTTTTTGCCGACAAGGCGGAGGACAAAGCTGAGGAAACTGTTTCAAAAGCAAAAAAATTCGGGAAGAATCTTGCGGAAAAAGCAGCCGATAAGCTCGAGGATATCGCCGAGGATATAAGGAGGAAGACAAAAAAAGAGGAAGAGCCGGAGAATCCCGAAGCCTGAAAACGCTTAAAAAACAGGGCTGCCGAAGTACTTTTCCGACAGCTCTGTTTCATTTAAAGAAATCACTAAACTCACAGGATCATTTTTCCGTTGGGGGGATAACCAGTACCTGCCCCGGATAAATCAGGTTGGGATCCTTCAGCATAGGCTTGTTAGCCTCAAAAATTATATTGTATTTATTGGCGTTGCCATATACCTCCTTCGCAATTTTCGAGAGATAATCTCCTTTCTTCACTGTATAAAACTGCTTCTCAGGCTTCGGAGGCGCCGTTACAGGAGGTTGTTTAACAACAATCCAGTCATCCACTGTGGCTATTCCATTAATATTCCCTGCAGTAACAATTATTTTGTTCTTGTTCTCGAGGGTATCAACACTTCCCATCAAAGTCACCTTGTCGTCATCCACTTTTACCTGGATATCGGTCGTATCAAAACCAAATTTCTTAATATGAGATGTAATCAGGTCAGCTTTTTCCTGTTCTCTTCTCTCTTCGGATTTGAATATTTTTTCTCCTGCATTTTTAATAAAAGAAATTAATCCCATGATAAAGTTTTTAAAGTTTAGATTATAAATACTTAATTAAGAACCTCAAAACTGATCTTAACATTTACACGGTACTCAGTAATCTTATTATTCTTTACTACCGCGCTCATGTCCTTAACATAAACAGATCGGATTCCTTTTACAGTCTTTCCCGCATTTTTAACAGCGGTGGTTGCAGCATCTTCCCAGCTTTTGGGAGATGATGCCATGATTTCGATAACTTTTAAAACAGCCATAATTGTACAATTAATTAATTATTTGGATTACCAGAACATACAACATGTTCGACTTGTTATTTCATTTAGGGACAATTGTGTAATATACAAATAAATATTCGGATTTTTTAACAAGTTTTTATAATTTTACAAGTGTTAGTATCGTCATTAATTTTTTATTAACCAAATATATCTGTTATGGAAAAATTTAAGACAATTCTGATTGTGGTTTTAGGTGCAACCATCATTCTTACAGGTTGCGCGTCAATGAAAAGATCCACCAAAGGGGCTGTTGTCGGAACAGCTGCAGGCGGCGCAATGGGTGCAGTAATCGGAAGAGCTGCAGGCAACACTGCTATGGGCGCCATTATAGGTGCTGCAGTTGGCGGAGCCACAGGAGCAATTATCGGCGCCAAGATGGACAAGCAGGCCGAGGAAATAAAGAATACCATTCCTGATGCAAAAGTAGAACGCGTGGGAGAAGGTATCGTTGTTGAGTTTAGCAGCAATGTTTTATTTGCTTTCGACAAATCTGATCTGACTGCCGAATCAATAGTCAGCCTCGATAAGCTTGTTGTAGTCCTGAACCATTACCCCGATACCAATATCGAAATTCAGGGACATACCGACAGCAGGGGTACTGAAGCCTATAACCAGGCATTGTCGGAAAGACGGGCTACCTCGGTAAATGGTTACATTACGGGAAAAGGAATAGCTTCCAGCCGGCTTACCATAAAGGGATTCGGTGAGACAGCACCGAAATATGAAAATGAAACGGAGGAAGGCCGTGCACA
>JADDYF010000008.1 GCA_015712185.1 Bacteroidales bacterium | reverse complement strand
TAAGATTATCCAGAACAATCTGAACAGAGACCTTGAGATTGAGGGATTTCTACTGACAATGTACGATTCACGGCTCAGGTTATCGAACCAGGTTGCTGAAGAGGTATATAAACACTTTCAGGAAATGGTCTTCAAAACCATCATTCAGCGGAATGTGAAACTGTCTGAAGCACCCAGCTTCGGCCAGCCTGCAATTCTATATGACGCCGATTCAAGAGGGACAGTCAATTACCTCAATCTGGCAAAAGAGCTGATGGAAAAACACGAAGTGCCGGTAAAACAGCTCTGACGATAACCTTTACGTTTACCTGAAAAGTTATGGAAATGACAAAGAAAAATGCGTTAGGAAGGGGTCTGGGAGCGTTGATCGAAGGTGCGGAAAAAGAGATGCTCGAGAGAAAGGTCGAAGCAAACCAGGACATAGCTATTGATTCAATCGACGGTAATCCTTTTCAGCCACGAACAAGTTTCGATGAACAGGCTCTTGAAGAACTGGCAACCTCGATTAAAAAACTGGGCATAGTTCAGCCTCTTACCCTGAGGGAGACTGCAGGCGGCAGATATCAGCTCATTGCCGGGGAAAGACGGCTGAGAGCTGCACGGCTTGCAGGACTTACCCATGTTCCGGCATATATCCGTACCGCCGACGACCAGGCAATGCTCGAACTGGCACTTGTTGAAAATATCCAGAGGGAGGATCTCGATGCAATTGAAGTCGCGATCAGCTTTCAAAGGCTTATTGAAGAATGTAAGCTCACACAGGAGGAGCTTAGCGACAGGGTCGGTAAACAAAGGTCGACTGTGGCAAATTATCTCCGGCTTCTTAAACTGCCCGCAGAGATCCAGCTCGGAATAAAGAACAAACTCCTTTCAATGGGCCATGCACGAACCCTGGTAAACATCGAGGATCCAAAAAAACAGATCAATATATATTACAAAATTGTAGACGATGAACTGTCTGTGCGTCAGGCTGAAGAGCTTGTAAGACACATACAGGCGGAAAAGATCAGGGATCCTGCAAAAACTGAAAGAAAAAAGAAGCTGATGCAGGATTTTGCACAGCTCTCTGAACACTTGAACAGGATCTTTTCTGCAAAGGTGAACTTCAGAATAAATGAACAGGGAAAGGGAAAAATCGTTATCCCATTCGATAATCCCGAAGAAATGGAACGGATTTTAGGTGTATTTGACCGTCTTAACATCTGAAAATAATTATATTTGTCCGCCGTTCTTATGGTACCGGTAGCCGGTTCCGGTTCATTTATGTTTTGAAGACGTATATAAATATAGCGATTCTTCTGTTTCTGGAGTTGTTCTGTTCCCGCGGAAACATACTCGCCCAGGATACCTTATCAGTATCAGAACCTGCCCGCCGTACATTCAAAGCTGAATCCCGCAGAGCCACAATGCTTGCCATCGCCCTGCCGGGGCTGGGTCAGATCTATAACAGGAAATACTGGAAGGTTCCTGTCGTCTATGCAGGTTTTGCAGGTGTAATCTATGCAGTTGATTTCAATTCGTCGAGGTACATTATGTACCTTAAAGCTTACTCTGATCTCACGGATGCCATTCCTGAAACAGCAAGCTACCTCGATCTTCCGGGACTAGAGAATGTCGACCCCCGAACATACGATCCTGTGCTGTACCCCGAAGATTATAATCCTTCTAATTATTCATGGTATAAGGAAAGAATGCTCAGAATGGTCGACTATTATAAGAAATACCGCGATCTTTCGTATATTGGCATCGCAGCATGGTGGCTGATTACCATCCTTGATGCAAATGTTGATGCCAGCCTGTTCAGCTATGATGTGAGTGATAACCTGGATCTTGAAGTGGAACCCGTCATGCTCCCGGTCATGAGTCAGGCAGTGCCGGGTTTAGGCTTGAGTTTAAAAGTAACTTTTTAAAAGTGAGAATAAATGATGAGATGTAAAGCTTTACTGGTAACCTTCCTTGTTATAGCACTTAATGCCGGGGCAACACCCGGTTCAGATACAATAATCATAAAATCGGATATAAACTCCGAAAAAATCTCAACCGATCTCGACAGCCTTGTAAATACATGGTATGTGAAAATGGCACTGGCAAATGATCGCGGTTTATTTTCGGACGATACCTCCGGTGTACAATATCCCGATAGTGTGTACGAATCCAGGTTAGGTAAGATAAACTCGATAATTCAGCTTCCTTTTAACAATATCATAAGGAACCATATACATGTCTACACAATAACAAAACGCGACAAATTCAAGGCAATACTCGGACTGAAGGATTACTATTTTCCAATGATCGAGGATATTTTCGATTCCTACGGACTGCCCGGAGAGCTTAAATATATGGCTGTTATTGAATCTGCCCTTAATCCGAATGCCGTGTCGAGGGTCGGGGCGACGGGTCTGTGGCAGTTCATGTACAGTACGGGAAGGTTCTACGGGCTTATAATAAATTCAGTGGTTGATGAACGCCGCGATCCGGTGAAGGCTACACATGCTGCAGCAAAATACATAAAGGATCTGTACGATATCTACAAGGACTGGATCCTCGTCATCGCTGCATATAATTGCGGACCAGGTAATGTAAATAAGGCAATCAGGAGATCGGGAAACAAGAAGGACTACTGGCAGATCTACTACAGACTTCCCAGGGAAACCAGGGGATATATTCCCGGGTATATAGCTGCAACATACTCAATAACTTTCTATCCCGAACATGGTATAATGCCGCTGCCGCTTAATATTCCGGTTGCAACTGATACCATTGTTGTAAATAAGGATATTCATCTTACCCAGATATCCGAGGTAATGAGAATTCCCATCGGTGAACTCAGAGCTCTGAATCCGCAATACCGGACAGGTCTTGTTCCTGGATCATCCAAACCTTTTGCCCTGACCCTGCCAATGACACACCTTGGCGATTTCATCGATCTTAATGACACTATAAGAAGTTATAAGTCAGACATATACCTCAGTAAAACAACCAGGATTGCAGATCCGTCAAGGACTGTCTATACCTCCCCCCCGGTCGACATTACAGGCAAAACCAAGCTTTTCTACACTGTAAGGGAGGGCGACAACCTTGGATGGATTTCTGAATGGTACAGGGTTGGATTGTCTGAGCTCAGATACTGGAACAATATATATCGGAACACGATCAGAATCGGACAAAAGCTTGTTGTGTATGTTGATCCATCAAAGGCTGAGTACTATTCGAAGGTCAGTTCAATGACGTTTGCCGAAAAGATGGAGATGATTGGCAAAAGCGTCCAGACCGGTCCTGGAATAGCACTGACTGTTAATGCACCGGAATCAGACGACGAATATATAACTTACACCGTTCGCTATGGCGATACGATCTGGGATATTGTAAAGATGTTTGAGAATGTTACAACAACTGATGTACTTACATTGAACAATATTTCAGATCCCGGAAAAATACAGGTTGGTCAGAAGCTTAAGATTAAAAGAAAGAGCTGATTCCTAACTAAAATATGCTCCCTTTCAGGTCGTTTTTATTATTACTGGTTTTTCTGGCTTGTCTTACCGGTGCCTGTTTTCTTTTTCCGGAGACCGGCCTCTTTCCATCGGTAAATGAGTTTATACCTCCAGAGCTGACCGGAAGCACTTTTCAGAAAACCAAAGCAACGGCTGAGACCATTCGCGACGAACCTGCAGAAACACTTTTAGTCGCAAAGCCTGTACCAATATTACAACCTCCTGCTGCTCCGGCAGCAGAAGACAGCCTGGTTAATCCCCTGCAGCCTTTCCTCGAATCACTTTCATCCCCTGAAAGTCAGCTCAGAGTATTGTATTACGGCGATTCGCAGATTGAAGGAGACCGTATATCGTTCTATCTGAGGCAAATGCTCCGGAATGGCAATGGGGGGACCGGCCCGGGACTATTCATGCCGATAATCCCGATAATGTATACCAAATCAGTCTCGCTCACATCATCGTCGAACTGGAAAAAGTACAACTACCTTTCCTTCAGAAATGGCGAAATATCACATACGAAACTCGGGCCCTTTATGTCAGTCTGCCGTTTCCTGGACGAGGGAGAAAGGAAATTGATACCGGAAAAGGCGAACGTAAGGATACGGCCATCATATCTTGCCGACAGCGCAGTCGCTTATTATGATATCCTTAGAATATTCTATGGTAATTCTGACGATAGTGTAAGAATAAGAGTTAAGGGAGATAATAAACAGATCCTGAACGGACATCTTGTGAAAACCAGAAGCGTTATGGAACTGACTTGTTCCCTGAATGGTGCAAAAGACATAATGATTGAGTTCGAAGGGAATGTAAGTCCCGATATCTATGGCATAAGCATCGAAAGCAAAACCGGAATCATAGTAGATAATATTCCCCAGCGCGGCAGTGCCGGTCTTGAATTTACTCTTGTTGACAGGAATAACCTGCTGGAATCTTACAGGCTGCTCTCTCCCGATCTGATAATTATCCAGTTCGGGCTCAATATCGTGCGGAATGTCAGGAATGATTATACATATTATAAAACCGGACTTTCCAGGCAGCTTTCACTTCTTAAAGAGCTTATCCCGTCAGTACCTGTGCTTGTGATTGGTGTATCGGATATGGCTCAATCTGTTGGTGACAGCATAGTGTCATTCCCCAATATCCCTGCAATTGTAAGAGCCCAGAGGGAGGCAGCTGCGGAAGGCGGCGCCGCTTTCTGGGATTCATTCGACGCAATGGGAGGAAAGTCGTCAATAGTTGAATGGGCTCAGAAAAAACCTGCACTGGCACAGAAAGATTATGCACATTTCTCTTACCAGGGTGCGGATACGCTTTCTCGTATGCTGGTAGACGCAATGTTCCCGGTAAATGAAAAAATCGTGGTTCGCGAGCCTGTAATTTATCCGGTATACGACAGCGTCGCGGTATCTTCCTTCCAGCCGCATGATATTCCGTACCAGAAAGTGGATCCTGAACCGGGAATTGTGCGATCGGTCATCTCCCGGTTACTCAGGTATGATCCTGCGAAGCCAATGATCTTTACAACACCCGCCTTCTGGCTGTTTTTCCTCATAGTAATGGCAGGTTACAGCCTCATTTACAGGAAGAAATCCTTAAAGCACCTGTACCTGCTTCTGATAAGCCTTTTCTTTTACTACAAATCAGGAGGACTTTTTCTTCTTCTCCTGTTGCTTGTAACTGCAGTCGATTATTCATGCGGATTATTGATCTACGGATCGCAGAAAAAATACATGAAGCGTTTGTTTCTTGTGATAAGTATCTTATCGAACATCGGGATACTGGCGTACTTTAAATACACCGACTTTTTTGTCAGCACAATTAACAACCTGTTTGGGACGGATATAAAGGTATTTGATTTTCTGGCTTCATTATCGAATGCAACTCTTGGCACCTCATTCAGTATCAGCAATATAATCCTTCCGGTGGGTATTTCTTTCTTTACCTTTCAGTCGCTAAGCTATACAATTGATGTCTACAGGGGTAAAATAGGCCCCGTAAGAAATATTACTGACTTCGGATTTTATGTGTCATTTTTCCCGCAGCTCGTTGCAGGACCCATCGTGCGGGCTTCAGAATTCATTCCGCAGCTGCATAACGATTTTCAGGTCTCTAAAAGGGAATTCAGTCATGCATTATTCTTAATCTCCAAGGGGCTGATTAAAAAGATAATTATCTCGGATTTCATTGCCGTGAACTTTATTGACCGGGTATTCGACCTTCCTGCAGCATATTCGGGATTCGAAAACCTCATGGCAATCTACGGATACGGGCTCCAGATCTATTGCGATTTCTCTGGCTACACCGACATTGCCATAGGCCTGGGACTGATATTCGGTTTCAGGCTGCCTGTGAACTTTAATTCACCCTACAAGGCAGTAAGCGTTGCTGATTTCTGGAAGAGATGGCACATCTCGCTCTCGAGGTGGCTTAAGGATTATCTTTATATTCCTCTCGGCGGTAACAGGAAGGGAAAATTCAGGACATACATAAACCTTATGATAACCATGCTCCTTGGCGGATTATGGCATGGTGCAGCCATACGGTTCGTGATATGGGGAGGATTGCACGGCATTGGACTTGTGTTTAACAAACTGTTTAGCTCTGTCTTCAGAAGTCAGATACAGGGCAGGAGCAGGATCGTAAGGGCGCTGGCCGTCTTCCTCACCTTCCAGTTTGTCAGTTTTTGCTGGATATTTTTCAGGGCACCCGATATGGATTATGTAAGGATGATGCTTTCCCAGATCTGGAATAGTTTCTCCCCCGGTTCATATCTGACAGTTATTCCGGCTTATGCAAACGTGTTCCTTCTGATCATTTTAGGTTATGTCATTCACTTCCTGCCTGAAAGAGTCAAGGAATCTTACAGGGGCCTTTTCATCAAGATTCCCCTTGTTACGCAGCTGGCGGTTATCTTTCTGATAGCTGTTGTCCTGTTCCAGATGAAAACAGCGGACATAATGCCATTTATATACTTCAGGTTCTGAGGTAATGTCTACAGATAATTCAGGTTATTTTCCTGAGATTTTACAAATGGAGCGATTGCTCTTTTGTAAATCCCCTGAACATAGGCAATTGCCATACCGTAATTAGTTACCGGAACACCTGTCCTGATTGCTGCCTGAAGCCTGTTATGCAGCTGTTTCCGCGTTATCATGCAACCTCCGCACTGGATCACAAGGGAATAATCGGTCATAGGCCTGGGTGGATCATCAAGTCCTGCAACGACGT
>JADDYF010000200.1 GCA_015712185.1 Bacteroidales bacterium | reverse complement strand
TGATTCTGCCGGCTTCTGATCCTTCAGGCAGATACTTATCCGGATTATCGGCAGTACAGGAAATTATCAGTAATGAAATTGCAAGAATATTGAAGGATTCTTTCATGAGGATAGCGGGATTGTCTTATAAAGGACAATAATAGTTCATGACGGTTGCATCTATAAGTAATAAGTTTTCCTGTCCTGAACTAAATTATTTTCCCCGGTTAAGTTCGTCAATCGACCGTTCTGTCCATGAGATCAACATTTCCTTTTCATTTTCACTAAGCCTTGCATTTTTGTGCATCCTTCTATATGACGCCAGGGGCATAATATTTTCGCGGATATTATAGGCAATTCCATCGAGTTTGCTCAATTGCATTCGCTGAGCATACCCGCCAAATTCACTGAAGTTTAATTCATCTTTGCCATCAGTGATATGTCTGTTAAGTAACCATCCTGCAGGCTGAATATTCGAATACCAGGGATACCTGGTGTTATTGCTGTGGCAATCGTAACATGCGTTATGCAGCAATATCTTAATACTGTCGCTGATACTGACCACTCCCGAAATATCGGTAGCAGCTATCTGTCCGTCTTTGTTTCTTGCAGGCCGGATAAATTGAATGCCAATTATCAGAATTCCTATAACTGATAATACTTTTTTTGCTGGACTCATGGCAGTTTAATTTAATACTTCTGTTATTGTTCCACAAGTTAACATTTCTTTGCCATAATAAGGATTCTGGATTTCCTTTATTTCGCTTAGCCAGAAAGCACCTTTCCCGTCATTGTACATCGGGCAGAAATCTTTATACAAAACCTGTCCGCTGCCAAATATTTTCACCAGATCGTATATATCGCTGCTCAATAACTCAAAATGTTCCCTTTGATGTTTTATATCTCCCTTGCTTTGGTTAATATGTTCAGCATGCTGCCGGGCATCGGCCTCAATCTCTTCAAAAGTTTTCTTCTGATCTGCTGTTAAACCGGTTTTATCATAGTTCTTGAATGTTTCTTCCAGGATGGGTCCGTATGCAGCGGCATCGGATGAATTGTCTTTAACAAGTGCATTTTTCAGCTGGAGATAGGCAGTAATAATTTCTGTCAGACGGACAGGTGATGATTTGTCTTTCATAATTATACTGCCTTCCGGATTCATCATACTCGGTATACCCTCGAGCTGGGCAGCTGCATCAACACTGAATGTACCATTTGTGACGATCTCTTCGCCTTCATTCAAGCCGTTAACTACAACATAACTGTTTCCCAGAGAGGGCCCAAGTTCAATTTCTCTCATTTTAAAAACAGGTTCATCAATATCCGACTGCTTTACATACACAATGGAACGGGTTCCGGTCCAAAGAACAGCTGAACGCGGAATAACAAGTTTATTACGATATCGATCTAAATTGGCTTTTACAATACCGGAGGCAAACATCTCGGGTTTAAGCCGGCCTGACTCATTATTCATTTCAACGCGTACTTTTGCCACACGGGTTACAGGGTCAATTACAGGATCGATGAAAATAATGTTCCCCGTAAAATTAACTCCAGGCAGTGCCTGAAGAGTAAACGTCAGTCTGTCACCAGTTTTAATGAAAGGCAGATCACTTTCGTAAGCATCGAACATGACCCAAACATTCGACAGGTCGGTAACATCAAAAAGAACCGTTCCCTGGTCCACATGATCACCATTATTCACACGCCGGGCAATGATTACACCATTTGTATTTGACAGGATCTCAAAATCTTCCTGCACTTTGCTTGAACTTTCGATATTTGAGATTTGTGATTCGGTGAGCTTCCATTGGCGCAGCTTGTCTTTAGCTGCCTCGTAAATTTCGGGTTGTACCTGTTTTATTTCTGCAGCTTCAAGTAATTCCTGCTGGGCTGTGACCAATTCAGGGGAATAAATAATTGCTAGTGGCTGTCCTTTATTTACAGTTTCCCCTGTAAAATTCACCAATAATTTTTCAATTCTTCCCGGCATATGAGAAGTCTGACTTTGAACAGACCGTTCATCAGCCTGCACTTTCCCGTAAAGGCGGACTTCTTTTACCGGTTTTTCGCGAGTAACAATTGATGTTTGTACACTGGCCAGCCGTGCAGCTTCTTTGGTAAGACGTATTGCATCAGGGTCAATATCAGCAGCACCTGCGCGGCTGAGAGGAATCAGATCCATACCGCAGATTGGGCATTTCCCGGGCTTATCCATTCGTATCTGCGGATGCATGGCACATGTCCATATGGTACTTTTTCCTGCCTGCTCCTCTGTCTGCTGAGTTACTTCAGTCTTGTGAGGAGACCGGAATAAAAGCCATCCGAGAAAGATCCCGATAATCAGGCTTATGGCAATAATTATAATTTTCTGTTTCATGATCTGTTTATTTAAATTCATCTACAAATCTCCTAGCCTCACCATCCAGGCAATTGCTGTGTTGTAATCTGCAACAGCCTCAACCTGTTTAAGTTCATAATCAAGTACCTGCTGCTGGATAAGGAAAATATCTGTCAGATTGCTGCTTCCTGCAGAAAAGCTTGCCAGCTTAATGTCGAGGGATTTCTTCGCCAGTATATACTGGTCGGAATAAAGCCTCATCCTCCGTGATGCATCCTCATAAAGCTGTACTGCTTGGAGATATTCTGTCTGAAGAGAATTGCTAGTTGCGATATAATTCTGTGCTGCAGATTCCCTGAGCAGATCTGCCTCTGTCTGCATGGACCTGTACTTTTTACGGTAAAATGGCAGGGTTGCAGATACCATCGGCATTATCATGTCCGACCCGTTCATTGATGAGCCTGACATTTCACTTTTATTAATAAGTGAGTAATCCACACCCAGCCCTAACATGGGGTATCCCATGCGAGAGACCATCCTTTTCCTGGCTTCGAATGACTGCTCTTCATACCTGAGCATTCCAAGCATGGGATTCCTTTTCAGTATGCTGTCCGAAACGGTAATCAATGCAGCTGCCATCGTATCAGGTTCCAGTGTGTCAGCAACAGCAACCGGTGACCGCAAAGGCCTGTTCAGATAGCTGTTGAATCTGGCAGCAGTTGTGGTTTGCTGGTTTTTCAATAAAGCAATGTCATTTTCAAGTTCTGCAATTTCCATCTGAATGAGATATAGATCGGCTAAACTAAAGCCACCTGAAGTGATCCCCATTACATTTCCCTGCATGGAACCAGAAGCTCCCGGTGCAGAAGATGAGACCATACCCTGGCCACCTGACATTCCATTCATCCCTGAGGTAACAGATAGAGGTCCCTGATTCGGAGGATTTCCACTGCTCACAGATGCTGAAGGTGATCCGCTTCCGCTACCTGTTGAGGAAGTTCTGAAACGAACCAGCGCCAGCCTTTCAAGTGTTTTCAGAATCTGAACATTTTTATCAGAGATGCGGATTTTCTGACTTAATTTATAGAGATCGTACCATGTGCTCTGCACATCGTAATATAACTGCAATTTTGCTTCCCGGAATGATTCAAACCTGGCTTTTGACATCAGACTCATTTCATCTTTTGCAGCTTTTAATGTACCAAACCATGGAAACATCTGCATGAGTCTTACATCAGCAATCTGCTTGCCCATAACAAGCTCCATGGGCTTCAGGAAGACACCTAGAGAAAGTTCCGGATCAGGCAGACTTCCCGCCTGAGGAATTTTTTGAAGCGCAGCCAGGTACTCATAATATTTCTGAAGCACCGTGGGATTGTTTTTGCCGGCCAATTCAAGGTAATAGTATAATGAGTCCGTCTGTTCAGATCTGTTCATAGAATTTCCTGTTCCATGTGCACAGGTCAGGATACTCAGAAGCAATATGTAATTAATTGATTTTATCATAACCCGGGTCATTTCATGATTCAGTATTACTTTTCCGTACAAGGTGCTTAATATGTCTTTCCCTCCATATAGCCTGGAAAAGAGGAACCACAAAGACGGTCATCACCTGGATGAGCATTCCGCCGAATGCGGGAATGGCCATAGGAACCATAATATCTGCTCCTTTACCCGTAGATGTAAGCACCGGAAGCAATGCAATTACTGCAACAGCCGTTGTCATCATTGCAGGTCGTACACGTTTCATTCCTGCAGTTACCACCGCTTCCCTTACATCATGTACCGTAGATGGATGCCGTTCCTCAAAAACCTGATGGATGTAGGTACCCATAATAACACCGTCATTGGTGGCAATACCGAATAGTGCAATAAATCCCACCCACACGGCCACACTAAGGTTTATGGTGTGCATCTGGAACAAATCTCGCAGGTTGATTCCAGCCACAGAAAAATTCAGGAACCATTCCTGGCCGTAAAGCCATAGCATTATAAATCCGCCGGCAAATGCTACAAACACGCCTGAAAAATGGATAAATGAAGCTGTAACTGTACGGAATTGAAAATAAAGCAACAGGAAGATCACAATCAGACTTACTGGTATTACAACTGCCAGGCGTTTAGTAGCCCTGACCTGCTGTTCATAATTACCTGCAAACTTGTAGGAAACACCCGATGGCAGTATTAATTTGCCGGATTCAATATCCTGTTTCAATAATTTAGAAGCTTCTTCCACCACATCCACTTCCGCTTTGTTCTCAATTTTGTCAAATATCACATAACCGACAAGAAATGTATTTTCACTTCGGATCATCTGCGCACCACGGGTATAGTTTATATCCGCAATTTCACCAAGAGGAATTTGTACACCATTCATTGATGGTATGAGGATACGTTTCAGATCTTCAGGATTATCCCTAAGTTCACGGGCATAACGAACCCTGATCGGGAAACGTTCACGTCCCTCAATTGAAGTGCTTAGTGACATTCCTCCGACAGCAACCTGTAAAATCTCCTGGACACCGTTAATGGTCATTCCAAAACGTGCCATTGCTTCACGGTTGAGTTTTATTTCTATATATGGTGCTCCTACAGCACGATCGTAAAATACTGACGAGGCTTTGACCGATGGCACCTCTTTCAAGGCTTGTTCGAATTGCAAACCTGCCTGTTCAATTGTCTCCAGATCGGGCCCGTATACTTTTAGTCCCATGGGTGCACGCATTCCTGTAGATAGCATCACGAGACGCGTTTCAATAGGTTGTAATTTAGGCGCAGATGTCAATCCCGGAATATTGGTAACTTTTACTATTTCGTTCCAGATATCCAGCGGCTTTTTGATCTGAGGTCGCCATTGACGAAAATAATCTCCTCTACTATCCGGAACAAGGCTATCAGCAGGAATAACCCGGAAAGTTTGGGTTTGCGGATTATATCCTGAGCTGTCCTTCAGGATATAGTTTCCTTTTTTGTCGACCTTAAACTGCATCCGATGGCCATTTTCATCGAGAATATACTCTGAACGGTAGTTGATTGTATTCTCGAACATCTGGATAGGTGCCGGATCAAGTGCCGAATTGACACGTCCCCACTTTCCTACTGCCACTTCCACTTCAGGAATAGCGGAAAGGCGTTTATCGAGGGTTTCAATGTACTCAAGGTTTTTTTCAATGCTTGAGTGCGGCATACTAGTCGGCATCAGTAAAAATGAACCTTCATTAAGAGATGGCATGAACTCTTTTCCGGTTCCCGGAAACGCTTTTATTGTTCCTTGCCAGAAACCTGTTTTCCGGAAGCTTTTCCATCCGATTTTTTCCATTCCTGATGCTGCAAATCCGAATACTTTATCTGAACCCTTCCAGGCCAATAGTCCCAGGAACAAAGTAAATACCGGGATCAACAGAAATTTCCATTTGTTTGCAAGACACCACCGCATAATACGCTCGTAATTATGCACCATAAGCAAAAGAGAACCCAGGATGACTGCGATAATCCCGACCACGAACAAGAAGTTTACAAGCGCACTGTTATGAGCCCCGAGCGGAAGCCATTCTACCGCCAGATAATATAAAGCAACAAGCAGGGTAATACCTATATTGATATAATTGGGATATTCACCATGCTTTTCAGGCCAGCGATAATCGAGCAAATTATTGATACCCATGGCGACAAGAGCAAGTGCCGGCAAGGTTCCCCATATAATTGCTAATAACAATCCTGCTGCTATTAAGACACCATTCCATATTCTCTTTATTTTTTTTGCATTGAAACGAATGGAAAAAAGAATATGGGCAAACGTAGGAAGTACAATGATTCCTAATAACAATGAAGATACCAGGGCAAATGTTTTGGTAAATGCCAGGGGACGGAAGAGTTTTCCTTCTGCAGCCTGCATGGCAAAAACCGGAAGAAAGCTGACAATGGTAGTTGCCAGTGCTGTTGTTACGGCAGGTGAGACTTCAAATGTTGCTTTTTGTATAAGCTGAAGCAAAGGCTTACCACTCAGGTTGTTGTTTTGAGGCATTTCAAGATGCCTTGCAATATTCTCCACATAAATAATCCCGATATCCACCATTACACCGATAGCGATAGCAATCCCTGACAGGGCTACAATATTTGCATCCACTCCAAAAAAACGCATCAGGATAAATGCCATCAATACAGCAATGGGAAGCAGCCCGGAAATTATTATTGAAGCTCTCAGGTTTATTAATAGTACGATGATGACAATAATACTGATAAGGATCTCATGAGAAAGTGCAGATTCCAGAGTCCCTATGGTTTCCCTGATCAGGCCTGTACGGTCATAGAATGGAACAATCGTTACTTTGGAAATAGTGCCATCCGGCAATGTCTTTTGCGGCAGACCGGCGTCAATTTCTTTAATTTTTTCCTTGACGTTGTTAATAACCTCCATAGGGTTTGAACCATAACGGGCAACCACCACAGCACCCACAGCTTCTGAACCTGATTTATCGAGACCACCACGTCTTGTTGCGGGACCAAAAGCAACCTGTGCAATTTCCTTAATACGGACAGGAATATTATTTCTGACAGCAACGACTGAATTTTCAACATCATCAATATTTTTAACATACCCCAGACCACGAATAATATATTCTACATTATTCAATTCCACTGTCTCTGCTCCGATATCGAGATTGCTCTTTTGAACCGCATTCATAACATCCATCACAGATACATTATATGCTTTGAGAGCTTCAGGATTCAGATCAACCTGGTATTCTTTAATAAATCCTCCAACCGAAGCTACTTCAGACACACCCTCAGCAGTTGATAAACCATATCTGACATAAAAATCCTGGATTGTCCTTAACTCCTGTGGATCCCACCCCCCATTTGGTTCACCTGTTATAGGATCGCGACCTTCGAGTGTATACCAGTATATTTGACCTAGAGCAGTTGCATCAGGTCCGAGTGCAGGCTGGACACCTGCAGGCAACGTACCTGCAGGCAGCGAATTCAGCTTTTCAAGGATTCTTGACCGGCTCCAGTAAAAATCAATGTTGTCCTTAAAGATGATATAAACGAATGACATACCGAACATTGATGTGCTTCGGATTGTCTTTACTCCCGGAATGCCGAGTAAGGCTGTGGTCAGGGGATATGTTATCTGATCCTGAATGTCTTTAGGGGAGCGTCCCATCCACTCCGTAGCGACAATCTGCTGATTATCACCGATGTCCGGAATAGCATCAACCGGAACCGGACTGCGCGGAAGCAACCCGGTATTCCAGTTGAAGGGTGCGGTAACGATTCCTCCTAAGATAAATGCAATAAGAAGGATGAATGTTACGAGACGATTTTCGAGAAAATATTTAACAATGCCATTAAGCATTTCGCCAGGTTATTTCTTCTCAACAAGCGGCATACCGCACTTCGGGCAGTCACCAGGTTTGTCACTTATTACCTCAGCATGCATCGGACATGTGTACTGAACCTTTGCCACTTCAGTTGAAGTCGCAGGCTTTTCTTTGGTTGTACTGCTTCCGCACGAACTGAATACCAGGACAGCTACAAGTATCAAACCGGTCAGAAACAGGTTTTTCTTTATTGTTTTCATTTTTCTGAAGATATTATGATGTTAAATAATTTGATAAAATAATCCCTGTTCAAATGGTATAACTAATACCAGATGAAGCATTTAACAAATCGTAAAATTTTCAGATGCGGAAGACACATATTTTCTCCGGACTGACTTGCCGGTGAAAATAAATGCCTGGTGGTAAATAATTTTTAAAAGAAGCAATAAACGGATATGGTGGATAGAATTGTATTATGTTATGAATGAGTAAATTTGTGTTATCGATATACTTATCTTCCTCATAAGTGAAAGGTATTGTGAAAAGATTAACAGTACTTAATATTTTCTGTTCATCGTCGCAGCAGTTATTTGTAATATGATGCCATGGCAGCGGGCAGGACTCTTCATCACCTTCCATTCCGCATGAAGCCGTCCTGCCGGATAAGGATACCAGTGAGGCAGCTATTTCCCCTCCGCAGAAATGTGTGGAGACTGATATGTGTAATCCTGCAAGCAGAACTGCAAGGGTAAATCCTATTGCGAATGCTTTTTTCATAATTAAAGAACAACAAAGTAAGGAAAAAGTTCTTCAATAAAAAACATCATAGCAATAACAGATTCTGTTATATCGGATCAAAGAATACACCGGTTCAGGCATTCACCGGTTATTTAGTTTTTTCCTCACAATTAAACATCCACTGAACGCCATATTTGTCCTGGCAGCTACCGTAATAGTCACCCCAGAACATATCCTGGAGCTCCATTTCGACTTTGCCGCCATCTGAAAGTTTTTTGAATAACCGCCTGGTTTCTTCCCTGGTGTCGGGATGGAGACTGATATATACATTGTTTCCGAAATTGACTTTAAATCCCATTGACTCAGGTGCATCTGTACCCATCAGGACATGACCGTTCAGGATGGGCAATGCAATATGCATCACCAGGTCCTTGTCTTCTTCCGGTATCGGAGGTGTGTTTTCAGAAGATGGAATATCCCTGAAACGTGAAATCTCCCCAATGAATTCAGTCCCGAAAACTGTTTTATAAAATCTGAATGCTTCTTCAGTATTTCTGGGAAAATTCAGATATGTATTAACTTTTGCCATAGTAATAGAGTTTTAAATATTAGTATTCTTTTCTGTAAAATTTCATTTATCTCGTTGAAACCTCCGGGCATGTCTCATCAATTAGTCACCCTTTATACTGCCCTTTACTCCATTCAGGTTAAAACCTTGATACATAAAAAAGATTTTCAGCATATAACAACTCCTTATACTGAAAGTTCAGAACCTCTGGCAGAAAATATTAACATTTATGTTGAGGCCGGGATGTTCAGTTATTTCTCCATCAGATCGAGTAACCTGGAGGTAGTATTCCAGTTGCGGATTGTAATATATTGATATTCAGGAATTGAGATAATCCTGGAAAGGTGACTTTGTGTTACTCTGATTATAAGCCGTGAGAAGTACAGAACTGTTTCCCCTTGCCAGGCTTTATCAACCCCATCCCGGATACTGACTTTTTTTATCAGTTCCCCGGTAGTCAGGGATTCTTTCACAAAGATCACATCATATCTGAATTTGGATGGCTCTTTACCAAATCCTGCAGGTGCATCAATTATTATCTTTTTAAGCTGCGGATGTGAAATGACAACGATCCGTGAGTTGTAATTGAATCTTCCGGATAAAGCTTTCTCTATTTTATCTGTCAGCCTTGCTTTATCTTTTTCATCTGATTTAAATAAAACATTGCCGCTTTGAATATAGGTGGTTACACCGGTAAATTCCAGTTCTTCAAAAAACGATTTCAGATCGGTCATCTTAATGATGTTGTTTCCGCCAACATTTATTCTGCGTAACAGGGCCAGGTAGGGATTCTGCTCGTCCATTAATGAAGTTTTTCCATTATCTCCCGGTCATAGCTGGCTGCAGGATACTGTTTGTATTGCCTTCGGTATCAATAAATGAAACATATAATCCAATACCGGGAATTTCAGAAGGCTCACCAATTATTTTTCCATTCGCTTCCCTGACTTTCCTGATAGATTCTTTTATATCCTCAACCGCAATTACAAATGAGGGATGATTTGAGAGGTTATCATTTTTCAGGTAAAAACCGCCGTTAATGCTTCCGGGGGCTTTTGGCCGGCCGGTCTCATCACTCTCTGATGTTGAGACCGTCACATAATTTCCCATTTCCTCTCCCAGAAATTGTGCTTCCCAGCCAAATACTTTTGTATAGAAATCTGCCATACGTTTTCTGTCTTCAGCAGGCATTTCGAAATGTACAACAGGATCCATCTTTTTCATAATTTTTGATTTTCAGTTAAAATTCAGAACTTATTACTCAATAAACAAACAGGCAAAAAGAAATGTTGAATAGTATTTAACATCTCATACAAGCAGACCTCCTCTTTTATGTGTGCACAATACCATAGTTTGGGAAATATGCAATTTGCCTGCCTTATGATTTTCAGTTGTTTGTCAAAATTCGCTTGACATGAGAATGATTTTGTTGTAAATTGTATAGACAAATTTTATGTATAATCATAATCATCACATTATGAAATCTTTACTGCAGAAAGACCTCATTCCGGGAAGCTGGCCTTTAAGGATTTCTGTTATAGGGATTGTATCCGTTATAATTCTTTCCCTGGTTCTTTCCGGTTGTAATAAGAAAATTGAATTACCGGGGCCGTATGAGCCTCTCGAAGATCCAGACATGATTGATGGTTTTGAGGATCTGGGATCGGGATATGATGTGTTCGATAAGTTTGCAGACGAAGCTAAAGTCAGAGAGCATGTTCTGGATTACAATAAGCTTAATACTGACGGTCTTATTGAGAAGAAAGATCTGGAGCAAAGTAAATTTCAAACAACCTCAGGGACAAGTATCAGCCAATATGCCAGTTCATTGGGTGTATCTGTCGGTCTGGAAGGATCTTATATGTTTTTCAGCGGATCCGTTACAACAAATTTCAGTAGGGAGCGATATGAATACGACTCTTATTCGTTCGCTACATATCATTGTATAATCAACAAATATCAGTTGAAGCTTCCGACAGACTGGGATGCCAAAGATCTGAAGCCGTACCTGACAAGCCAGGCAAAAATCAAACTTAATGATCCGAATGAACCTGCAGCCAATATTTTCAATATTTATGGAACACATGTACTTACCGGAGTCGTTGTCGGTGGAAGGCTAGATTACAACATCTCCGGACGTACCAGGGATGTCAAGACAGGCGTAAGCGTTGGCGTATATGCTGAGGCCAGTTTTTCAAAAGGATTAGGATCCGGTTCTATTAATACTTCGGTGATCAGCCAGCAGGAATATGACCAGTTTGAATCACATATGGAGAAACGCCTGGAAGTCTATGGAGGAGACAGTGAACTCGGCCAGCACATCATATCCAAAAATGATTATGATGCATGGATCAACAGTATCCCCAATAAGCTGGTGTTCTGTAACTATGCTCAGAACGGATTGATACCTGTCTGGGAGTTCTGTGATGATGCTTCACGTAAAGCCCAGTTGGAAGCAGCCTATGCCACATGGGCTGATGACAGAGCTATTGCAGTTCACCCTGCCCCGAGGGTTTGTATTCTGGACTTTAAGATAGTTGAGGGACTTAATGCCGCCAATCCTTATACGGTAAATGGCCGTGACTATTTCAGGATTAATGTTGATCTAAATAATGGTTGCGGAGGGAGTACACCTTACATCTGGATATATTACCTGCCTGGATTGGAGAATGATAC
>JADDYF010000466.1 GCA_015712185.1 Bacteroidales bacterium | reverse complement strand
TAAAGAAATCCTTTCCCGGTGCAAATGTGTTTGCCACAACTCTCCGACAGGTGATCAGCACCAATGAACACCTTTGGGGAGCCATAATGCTTGAAGGGAAAGAGTGGCATGTTGTTGAGCCACGCGAAATACATGTACTCGACAGGATTGGCGGAGGAGATGGATTCGTTGGAGGATTGTTATATGCCATTCTCAGGGGCTGGGAGCCTGAAAAGTGGATTCAGTTCGGATGGGCCACAGGTGCGCTTGCAACAACTATGATAACCGACTATGGGCAGCCTGCCGATGAAGAACAGGTATGGAGCATCTGGAAGGGCAATGCCAGAGTTCGTCGTTAAAGATCAAAGTCTGTTAAAAACATAATTCTGCTAAAATCAAAATTGTTTACACATGAAAAAGTTTGTAATTATCTGTTCTGCCTGTGCTTTATTTACCGGATTATTTCTTCTTCAGGGATGTAAAAAATGGACGGAAACCGGAACAGGCAGCATAAGAATTGTAACTAACGAAGGCGGCCTTGCTCTTGGTTATGATACAGCCACAGGTGTCAGGTTATTGACTGTAAAAGGATTTGCTTTTAAAGACCTCAACAGGAATGGTGAACTCGATTTATATGAAGACTGGCGGCTGAGCTCTTCAGAAAGGGCAAAGGATCTCGCTTCAAAAATGAGTATTGAACAGATTGCAGGACTAATGCTCTATAGTGCACACCAGGCGATACCTGCAGCAGGAGGACGTTTCGGAGCAAGTACCTATAACGGTAAATCATTTAAAGAAAGCGGGGCAAAATCATCTGATCTAAGCGATCAGCAGAAAAAATTCATTACTGATGATAATCTCCGTCATATCCTGATAACATCTGTTGAGAGTCCTGAAGTAATGGCCACATGGAACAATAATGTCCAGGCTTTATGTGAGAGTATCGGCCTGGGAATTCCTGCCAACAACAGTTCTGATCCAAGACATCAGGCGATTTCAACTGCAGAATACAACGTGGGTTCTGCCGGACAGATCTCAATGTGGCCTGGTTCTCTTGGGCTGGCTGCCACATTTGATCCGTCGGTAGTAAGACAATTCGGAGAAATAGCTTCGGAGGAGTACAGGGCTTTGGGAATAACCACTGCATTATCACCTCAGATAGATCTCGCCACGGAACCCCGGTGGAGCAGGGTAAGCGGAACATTTGGTGAGAGTCCTCAGCTCTCTGCTGATATGGCGCGGGCGTATGTTGATGGCTTCCAGACCTCCGAAGGGAAAAGCGCAATAACCGGAGGATGGGGTTTCACAAGCGTTAATGCCATGATCAAGCACTGGCCGGGAGGAGGACCGGAAGAAGGAGGCCGCGATGCACATTATGCTTTTGGGAAATATGCGGTTTACCCTGGAAATAATCTTGCAGATCATCTGATTCCATTTACGGAAGGTGCAATGAAACTTGACGGGGAAACCAAGATGGCTTCAGCTGTAATGCCCTATTATACTATATCTTATGGTATCGACACTGTAAATAATGAAAGTGTGGGCAACGCCTATAGCAGGTATATAATAAACGATCTCCTGCGCACACAATATGGTTTTGAGGGAGTGGTATGCACCGACTGGGGTGTAACACGGGATGAAACTGCTGTTGACGGCTTCGGATCAACCTGCTGGGGAGTTGAGAAACTCACTGAAACCGAAAGACATTATAAGCTGATTATGGCAGGGGTCGATCAGTTTGGCGGTAATAATAATTCCGGACCTGTAATTGAGGCATATAAGCTCGGTGTCAGAGATAACGGTGAAGAATCCATGAGAAAACGGATGGAACAATCTGCTGTAAGATTGCTCATGAACATTTTCAGGGTTGGGCTTTTTGAAAACCCATACCTTAATCCGGAAGAAACAAAAAACATTACGGGAAACAGCGAATTTCTCAAAGCCGGTTATGAAGCACAGCTCAGATCTGTTGTCCTGCTTAAGAATAAGAACAAGATTCTTCCCCTGGCTAAAAACCAGAATGTATATATCCCCAGGAGACGTACTCCTGCGGGCAGAGGTTTCTTTGGCGGGCAAGTCCAGGAGACTTATGATTATCCCGTCAATATTGAGGTCGCAGGAAAATATTTTAATGTTACAGATGATCCCTCTCTATCAGATTTTGCACTCGTGGTTATCAACAGTCCATCTTCAGGGAGCGGTTATGACAGGAACGATATTCAGAAGGGCGGAACAGGATATGTTCCGATAAGTCTGCAATATGGTCTTTACAAAGCTGTTTATGCACGCGATCCGAGTATTGCAGGCGGAGATCCGCTTGAGAGCTTTACCAACAGGACTTACAGGGGAAAATCAGTAGAAGCATCCAACGTAAGCGACCTCAAAATGGTGCTGGATACAAGAAAAGCTATGAAAGATAAGCCGGTTGTAGTTATTATTAAAATGTCTAACCCAATGGTATTCAGCGAATTTGAAAAGTCTGCCGATGCCATTCTCGTCACTTTTAATGTTCAGGACCAGGTTGTTCTGGAAATACTCTCCGGCGGTTTTGAACCGGCAGGCCTGCTTCCGCTTCAGATGCCTTCAGACATGAAAACAGTCGAGGAACAATCAGAAGATGTTCCCTTCGATATGATATGTCACACCGATTCTGAAGGAAACGTCTATGATTTTGGATTTGGTCTGAACTGGAATGGTATAATCAAGGATGCCAGAACCGAGAAATACAGAAAGACCATAAAATAAACCAGGATGAATTAACTATTAACCACAAACAGTTACTTTTTCCCATTTCAGAATATGAAAACCAATCGCGTATCACGTCGTAAATTCCTCAGAAGAACGGCACTGACAACAGGAATGGCTTCATTATCATCACTCGGATTAATAAGCAGCTCCGCAACAGGAACTTCGCCTGATGAGGATTCAGGACATGAAGTCTGGATTTCAGGTATATGCCAGATGGGGCTGAGAACAAAGACTTCCGGCCAGATGGTTGAAAGAATACTCGCAGTACTAAAAGAGGCAATTGTCTATGAGCCAGATTTTGTTTGCCTCCCCGAAGTTTTTCCATTTCAGGGTATTGAACAAAGGATGACTCTGCCTGAAATGATCGAAACATCTGAAAAGGTGGTGGATCAGTTCTCAGCATTCTCAAAACAGAATAATTGTTATGTAATTTGTCCTGTTTATACCGAAGCAAACGGATCTGTGTTCAACTCTGCTGTTGTCCTTGACAGAAGTGGCAGGAAAATCGGGTCATATAATAAGATACATCCCACTGAAGGTGAGATTGAAGAAGGAATTGCACCGGGAGCCATGATGCAGCCCGTAATCCAGACCGAATTCGGACCAATAGGAGTTCAGATATGCTTTGACATAAACTGGACGGACGGCTGGAATATGCTGAGAGGCCAGCATGCAAGGATCATTTTCTGGCCATCAGCTTATGGCGGGGGAATAACTGTTAATACAAAAGCCTGGCAGAACAGGTGTATTGTGGCGTCCAGCACGCATAAAGGGACCTCAAGGCTCTGCGATATTACAGGAGAAATTATAACCCAGACCGGACAGTGGAACCCGAACCTTTATTGCGGTCCGGTAAACATGGAAAAAGCATTCCTTGCCACATGGCCTTATGTCAGCCGCTTCAGGGAAATTGAAGCAAAATACGGCAGAAAGGTCCGGATAACAAATTACCATGAGGAGGAATGGTCGATAATTGAAAGTCTTTCTCCCGGTTTATATGTAAAAGATATTCTTAAGGAATTCGAATTAAAGACATACGAAGAGCATATCGGAAGCGGTGAAGCTTTACAGAAAAAGACCCGCAAGTAATCCGGATAGATCGCCAGATTCTGCACATTAAACTGTTTTCAAAACATTACATATGGACAGACATAGTAATAAGCCACTAATAACCTGTTTTCTGATGGCGGCTTTAACGCTTACGGCAATCACAATATCAGGGCAGGCATACCAGTCAGATCCTGATATAGTATCGAGACCATTCTTATGGCCGGAAGGAAAGAAGATGGCATTAAGTCTGACTTTTGATGATGCCCGCCTTACACAGATAGAAAAAGGCATTCCCTTATTAGACAAATATTCTGTAAAGGCAACATTCTATATTTCACCCGCCAACATGGCCCAGCGTCAGGATGGCTGGAAGATAGCTGCAAGCAACGGACATGAAATCGGAAATCATACATATATACATCCCTGCAGCGGCAACTTTGAGTTTGCCAGAAACAAGGCGCTGGAGGACTCCGATCTGAATAAGATGAAGGCTGAACTTGATTCTGCCAGCAGGTTTATTAAAGAAATGACGGGTACACATCCTCTCTCCTTTGCATATCCATGCGGACAGACATATGTCGGTGAAGGAATAAATACCAAAAGCTATATACCTCTTATTGCATCGTTGTTTGAAACAGGGAGGGGCTGGATGAACGAGGGGCCCAACGATCCTGTTTACTGCAATATGTCGCAGCTGTATGGCGTTGAACTTGACGGAAAATCATTTGAACAGATACTTCAGTTGATCGAAACTGCACGAAGCAAAGGACAATGGCTGATTCTTGCAGGACATGAAATAGATACGAAAGGGAACCAGACATCGCTGCTGAGTACAATTGAAGCGATCTGCAAATATTCAAGTGATCCTGCAAATGGCATCTGGATCGATAATGTTCACAATATTGCTTCATATATCAAAGCAGACCGGGGTGAAAAACCTTTTGAAGCATTGCCGTTATATAAAAATCCTTATTACCCGGTAAAACAAAGGGTCGACGATCTTATTTCAAAGATGACTCTTGAAGAGAAGATCGGGCAGATGAACATGCCGTGTGTTTATGTTTCCGAACTTGGAAGAGATATTCCCGCCAAGACGGAAGCATGCAGGAAGCTGACTGAAGGTAAATTTGCTGAATACCTCGGTCCGATCGGCGGATTCTTCACACTCGCCAATACTATCCTGCATAAAGGGACACAGCAGCAGGCAGAGTATTTTAATGAATTACAGAAAATAGCGATTGAAAAGACCAGGCTTGGAGTACCACTGCTGCAGACAGAAGAAGGGACTCATGGTCTGATGTGTTCAGGCGGGACTGTCTTTCCTGAGGGTTTGGCTCTGGGCAGCACATGGAATATGGACCTTATTGATAAAATATACACTATCGCCGCACGTGAAGCCCGTTCCATCGGAATTCATCAGTTGTTCACGCTGGTTGTTGAACCAAACCGCGATCCGCGGCTTGGAAGGAACCAGGAAGGGTACAGTGAAGATCCATATTTCTGTTCACGAATAGCAGAGACAATTGTAAATGCGGTTCAGGGTCTTGATGTTTCAGCGAAAGACAAGGTTGTAGCCGGTTTATGTCATTACCCCGGACAGAGCCAGCCGGTAGGCGGGATGGAGAGAGGGGCTATGGAGATCTCTGAAAGGATACTCAGGGAAGTTTTTCTACCGCCATGGATAGCAGGAATAAAAAAAGCAGGGGCCCTCGGGGTAATGGCTACATATCCGGCTATTGACGGGATTCCGACTCATGCATCGGAGTTTATTTTAACATCTATCCTCAGGAATGAGTTGGGATTCAAAGGACTGGTGCTTAGTGAAGGAGGCGGGCTCAGCACTATTTCGTATATGAATCTTGCAAAGGATGATGGTGAAACCGGGGAACTGGCACTGAAAGCCGGACTTGACGTGGGTATCTCATTCGAAGACGGGTATCTTAAGCCGATGATCGATAACGTAAAAAACGGTAAGGTTTCCATGCAGCTGATTGACAGGGCGGTAAGACGAATACTGGAACAGAAGATCAATCTGGGATTATTTGAAGATCCATATGTTGATCCAACCAGGGCAGTTAAATTAACTCACACGGAAGAGAGCCAGAAAACGGCACTTGCAGCTGCGCGCGAAGGTGTTATCCTGTTAAAAAATGAAAATAATTTATTGCCCGTAAGAAAAGATCTGAAGAGAATAGCGGTTATTGGACCTAATGCAAACAACGAAAGGAATCAGCTTGGTGATTACACTGCCAAAGTTGTTCTCCAGGAAATTATTACGGTTCTTGAAGGTATCAGATCAAAAGTGTCAGAGAAAACAGCGGTGGATTATGTAAAAGGATGTGATGTTACGGAAACCGGTCTCAACGAGATTTCCAATGCAAAGACAGCTGCAAGGAAAGCTGATCTGGCTATTGTCGTTTTAGGAGAGAATGAATGGCAGTCTCCCAACAAAACCGGTACGAGCGGGGAAGGATACGACGTTGCAAGTCTCGATTTAACAGGGCTTCAGGAAGATCTGCTGAAAGCAGTATTTGAAACCGGCACCCCAACGATTCTTGTACTCATTAACGGAAGGCCTCTGTCGGTACGCTGGGCTGCAGAGAATATACCGGCAATTATAGAAGCATGGATCCCCGGGGAAGCCGGAGGAGGAGCTGTGGCGGACATAATTTTCGGCGATTATAATCCTTCAGGTAAGCTCACAATCACAATACCGCGCCATGTGGGTCAGTTGCCTGTTTATTACAACTACATGCCCGAAAAAGAATACTGGATTAAAGAAGGATGGGGCAAAGCTTACGCAGATATGCCTGCAACACCTTTGTGGGAGTTTGGATTCGGACTCAGTTTTACAAGCTTCGAATATACCAACCTTAAAGTCAATCCTCAGGAAACCGGAAGTTACGGAGAGGTCGTTGTGAGTGCGGATATTAAAAATACCGGTAAAATCCGGGGTGATGAGGTGGTTCAGTTGTACATCAGAGATGTCAATTCTTCGTTAACTGTTCCTGTGAAAGAGCTGAAAGGCTTCACAAAAATAAGTCTGCAGCCGGGAGAAAAGAAAAGTGTCAAATTCAGGCTGACACATGATGACCTATCACTGATTAACAGAAATATGGAATCAGTTGTCGAACCAGGCAGCTTCGAAGTGATGATAGGGAGCTCATCGCAGGATGCCAGGCTGAGAGACAGTTTCGAGGTAAAATAATGAACTATCCTCCTGTATTACCTGACTCTTAACTTAAGCTTTTTAATGAAACCGTTAATGATCTCCGGGAGACCAGGATCACCAATCTCCTGAAGATCATAAAAAACCCTTGTGCTGGGCTTTTTTATTTTAATTATCCTTTTGAGGTCGATAGGGGTGGCAATGATCACACTGTCGCACTTTGTATTGCTGATTGTCTTTTCAAGATCATTCAACTGCTGCTCACCATAACCCATTGCCGGAAGAACCATTCCGATATCGGGGTAGAGCCTGAATGTTTCACTTAATCTGCCAACCGTAAACGGTCTTGGATCAATAATTGCTGCAGCTCCGTATTTCCGTGCCGCAATTACTCCTGCGCCGATCTTCATTTCACCATGTGTCAGTGTAGGACCATCTTCAACGACCAGCACCTTCTTTCCTCTTATAACAGAAGGGTCTTCCACCTTTATCGGTGAAGCTCCGTCAATGACAATTGCCCCGGGATTTACCTTTTCAATATTTTCTCTTACAGTCTGAATACCTTCGGGGGATGCGCTATCGATCTTATTAATGATCACCACATCAGCAATCCGAAGTGTCACTTCACCGGGATAATACCTGAGTTCGTGTCCTGCTCTGTGAGGATCGGTAACAGTTATCATCAGGTCAGGTTTAAAGAAAGGGAAATCGTTATTTCCGCCATCCCATACTATGACATCACAGCCGGCGGGATCGTTTTCCGCTTCATGCAGGATTGCGTCGTAATCTACCCCGGCATATATCACATTGCCTCTTACCACATGAGGTTCGTATTCTTCCATTTCTTCAATCGTGCACTCATTTCTTTTAAAATCGCTGATGACCGCAAACCGCTGCACCTTTTGTTTATTAAGATTTCCATAAGGCATGGGGTGACGCACCGCAACTACTTTCAGACCTTTTTCCATAAGAAGTTCGATTACTTTCCTTGAGGTCTGACTTTTGCCGCAACCGGTTCTTACAGCACCAACTGCCACAACGGGTTTCCTGCTTTTAAGCATTGTAGCTTCGGGACCGAGAAGCATGAAACTTGCGCCTGCAGCATTGACTATTGCACCCACCGACATCACCTTCTGATATGTGACATCACTATATGAGAAAACACACTCATCCACTTTCAGTTTCCTTATTAATCCCGGAAGATCTTCTTCAGAAAAAATGGGAATTCCCCCTGGATAAAGCCTTCCTGCCAGTTCTTTAGGATATTTTCTGTCGTCAATATCAGGTATCTGTGCTGCAGTAAAGGCTACCACTGTATAATTTCTGTTATCCCTGAAGCATGTATTGAAGTTATGAAAATCCCTTCCTGCTGCACCAATTATGATGACATTTTTTTTAGGCATAAATCCTCCCGGTTGTTTAAAATAATTAATTGCTGAGATAAATTCTGCATTTTATTTGAATCAACAAATGTATAATTTGCGTACCTAAATTCCGAGCTTTTACCGGGATTTTTTATTTATCCGTAAATGTAGTTCAAAGGTCTGAATTACAATCAATTATTCACTATGCAGCATGGACGTGAAAATATGTTAAAGAAAATCCCATGATATAATAATGTATATAATAAATTCTTTGTACTATTATGACACGATATGAATGTTCTGGCTCACATATACTTGTCAGGTGATTCTGAAAAAATTATCATAGGGAATTACATAGGTGATTATGTAAAAGGGAGAGATTATCTGAAGTATCCCGATCTTATCAGAAAAGGCATAATTCTTCACCGTCATATTGATGGATTTACTGATCGTCATCCAGTTGTACACCGGAGTAAAATTTTTTTCTCAAGAAAGTATCACAGATATGCCGGTGTAGTCACAGATATAATCTATGATCATTTCCTTACAAAGGAATGGGATTTCTTTTCCCACAGACCGTTGGAAAGTGTTACTTATAATTTCTACAGGGCTCTGGTAAATAATTATGAAATATTGCCTGAAACAGTACGTGAGATGATGCCCTTTTTTATAATCAACAACTGGATAGAATCGTATCAGACCCGAAGCGGAATACGCCATGTTCTGAGGACTCTCAGCAAACGTACCACTCTTCCGAATGAAACAAGATTTGCCATGAGGGCATTCAAGAAAAATTATTATTCGATCCAGGATGACTTCATGGAATTTTTTCCGCAGCTAATCGATTATGTTGAAAATCAGTTTGGAATAGAGATATCTCACAGGATATCCATGCCATTCTGATCAAACCAGATATTCATCACGGCTCGCATCCATCCTAAGGAAGATAAACAGCAATATTGTAAATCCCCACAGGGAGCTGCCGCCGTAGCTCAGGAACGGAAGAGGTATACCTATCACAGGGACCAATCCTATTGCCATGCCAATATTGACGAAGAAATGTATAAACAATATCGAAATCACACCGTAGCCATAAATCCGGGAAAATACAGACCGCTGCCGTTCGGCGAGCAATACCAGCCTTATCAGGAGGAACAAATATAATGCTATTACTGTGGCAGATCCTACGAATCCCCACTCCTCTCCGATCGTACAGAATATAAAATCAGTGCTTTGCGCAGGTACAAATTTGAATTTTGTCTGTGTGCCCTGCAGGTACCCTTTACCCAGAAAACCTCCTGACCCTATTGAGATTATTGACTGGTTGACATTGTACCCTGTACCATGGGGATCTGATTTGAATCCCAGAGTGATTTCAACTCTCTCTTTCTGATGAGGTTTTAGAATCTTGTTGAATGCAAAGTCAACAGTATTAATATAAAGTACGCTTCCAAGGAGGAAAAGGTAAATAACCGCCAGCGCGATTGCCTTCCTGTCATAGAAGAAGACATAGTATGCATAGGCAAATCCTGACAATAGAACCGCTAACAGTAAAATGAACTCAGGGCTGAAAGCTTTTAAAAGGTAATGATCAACCAGGAATATTATGCCGCCTATAATAATCAGTATTCCCAGAGAAGTAATACTTAATTTCCATCTTCTTGTTACAAACCAGGTCAGAAGGAATGCAATCCCTGTCACAGCCAGGATCAGATAGAGATTATTGACAAGCAGCGAAAGAAGGAATAGGATCACAACGAGCAATCCGGAAATAAAAACGTACGGGCTCAGGCCTTCTCTGAACAGTACTATAAAGAATGCAAAATATACCGCTGTGGATCCCAGGTCAGGTTGTAATGAAATAAGGACAGCCGGAAGCAGAATAAGTGCGGTACTTATAATAAATATCCTTATATCTGTGAGTTCGTGCTTTCTTGAGCTAAGGTACCCGGCAAGGGCGAGAGCTGTGGCAAATTTCGCAAATTCTGAAGGCTGAAGGCTTACAGGTCCGAATTCAAACCATGAACGGGCGCCGTTGATTTCCCTTCCAACTACAAGTACAAGACAGAGAAGGAAGATGAGACCGGCATATATGAACCACCAGAAAAACACATAAAACTGGGTGTCAATGATTAAAATAAATACTGCAATTACCAGAGTGGCAATAATCCAGACAAACTGTTTCCCATAACGCTGTGACAGGTCGAGTATCGCTTTGTGTTCCTCATTATAAACCGCAGCATATATATTGAACCACCCGATGGTTACCATAAGGAGGAAGATCACAATCGTAATCTTGTCGAGACCATTCCAGATATTAACGCTTCGCTTCATACTTTATCAGAGTGTCGATCAGGTTAAGATTGAGCATTCTCTGTTCCTGCCACCTGTTTGTAATATGCCCCTTCAGGTATTTCTCAATCATCAGGCTTGCCACCGGTGCAGCATATGTGGCACCAAAACCTGCATTTTCAACAAAGACGGCAATCGCAATAGCAGGATTTTCTTTCGGGGCAAAGGCTATAAAGACTGAATGATCTTCACCCTGTGGATTCTGGGCAGTACCTGTTTTCCCGCAAACTACTATATCAGGGATAGCAGCAGACCTGGCTGTTCCGGATGCCCCGCTCACCGCAGCTTCCATTCCATCAATAATCCTTTCAAAGTTAGCTGAATCAATGCTGATTGAATGTCTGGTTAAGTACTTCCTGTCGATTTCTTTTTTGGTTCCGATAGCTTTTACGATATGAGGTGTGTAATAATAGCCTCTGTTGGCTATTGCAGCAGTTACATTTGCCAGCTGCAGAGGAGTTATCCCCACTTCACCCTGCCCGATTGCCATGGAAATGATTGTGAGAGCTTTCCATTTGTTCTCGCCGTGGTATTTATCATAATAGGAAGTTGTCGGTACAAATCCGTTAAGCTCATTTACAAAATCGCCCAGTCTTGTTCCCAATCCAAATTCATCGAGGTATCCTTTCCATTTTGTATATGCTTCTGCAACAGAACCATACTGTGGATTCTCGAGGATCCTTCTGTAGGTCTGACAGAAATATGCATTGCAGGAATTTTCAATCGCACCTATAAGGTCGAGTGGTGATTTATGCGAGTGGCAGTCAACAAAAAGGTAACCATAATTGCATCCGAAATTAGTTGATGGGAGAATTACTTTTTCCTGCAGACCAATCAGCCCGTTAATCGGCTTGAACGTCGATCCCGGAGGGTATGAAGCCATAAGAGCCCGGTTAAAAAGAGGCTTCAGCAGTGTATCAGACTGAAGTTTTGCAAAATTCCCGGAGCGTATCCTGCCGACAAGCAGTCCCGGATCATAAGCCGGAGAAGTGACGAGTGACAGGATTTCCCCCGTTGCGGGCTCAATAGCAACTATGCTTCCGCTTTTGTTCTGCATCAGGAGCTCCCCATACTCCTGCAGGTCGATATCAATAGACGAAATTATATCTGATCCCTGCTCTGCAAGTGTATCCATTCTGCCTTCAGCATACGATCCTTTAATACGGCTGTAAACATCCACCATAAATATTTTTACACCCCTGCTGCCTCTCAATTCCTTTTCGTATACTTCCTCAATACCAAGTTTTCCTATATAGTCTCCCGGCTTGTAATAGGGATCCTTTTTAATTACCGATTCATCAACTTCACTGACGTATCCAAGCAGGTGAGCTCCGACAGGTTTTGAATATTTTCTCAGTGTTCTGGGCTGAACATAAAAACCAGGGTACATGAACATCTTCTCCTGGAACCTGGCGTATGTTTCAGCTGAAATCTGCTTAAGGAAAACAGAAGCTGCGCGCCTCTGGTAATCAATGGCAGCCTGCATTCTCTCCTTAAAAATCTCTTTTGTAATCTGCAGGTCGCTGCAAAATGATGTTGTATCGATCTTTGTTGTCTGTACCGGAACAACCATAAGGTCGTAGGCAGCCTGATTGTATACAA
>JADDYF010000452.1 GCA_015712185.1 Bacteroidales bacterium | reverse complement strand
AGCTCCTGCAACTGCAGGTGCAACTGCACCGGGTGGTCCAGGACCAATGGGTCAGCGCGGCTTCACACCGCTTACACTGACAGATTACCGCATCAGGGATCTGTGGGAACATAAAGACCTGGTACTGAAAGAAACATCGGTTTATGTCGATCTGCCGCCTCATTCAGTTAAAGTTTACAGGTTCGTCAGGAAATAAAAAGGAACGATAGCGAAAGAGCTAAGCAAAGCCAAATCCCGTGAGCAGAGCGGACCGGGGCTGGTTACCGGTTAGTTTTTTGAGAAGATATCGAACCGCCGGACCTCAGGTTTCTGATGTTCAGCGGCCATGATTTTCTCAATCTCTTTTACAATATCAGGGTATTTATCAGAAATGTCGATAGTTTCTGTAATATCATTCACAAGATTGAACAGACTGATCTTCATATTACCATTACGTGTTGAGTCGCGTATGCCTTTCCAGTTATTTAGTCTCACTGCTTGCTGACCCCTTCGTTCCGGGAATTCCCAGTAGAGATATTCATGCTGTTTTTGCTTTCCTCTGCCGGTGATCGAAGGAATCATACTGATCCCGTCGAGTCCTTCAGGATGCTCCGCACCGGAAATATCACAAAGAGTTGGAAAGATATCCCAGGCAGCACAGATATGATCACTCACTACCGGTTTTTTAATCCTATTCGGCCATGAAACAATCATAGGCACATGAATCCCTCCCTCATAAACCGTTCCTTTCAGCCGGTTTGCAGCCTGGTTGAATGGTTTTGCATTCTGAAAGAACTGGCTCATCGCACCGCCCGTTGAGACAGGACCATTATCGCTGGTAAAAAAGATCACAGTATTTTCATAGATGCCCTGCTTTTTAAGTTCTTCAACGATGCACCCCACCTGGTAGTCGAGATAACCTACCATAGCAGCATAAGTAGCCATAGGGTACTGGCAGGGGAAATAGCCACTCTCACCAAGGTATGGTTTTTCATCTCCGATTTTCTTGCGGTATTTATCCACCCATTCCTTTGGAGCCTGCAAAGGGACATGAGGGATTATTGTTGTGAAGTGCAGGAGAAATGGCTGCCCTTTTGAAGACCTGATGAAGGAAAGGGCTTCATCAAGCATAAGAGCGGGAGCATACTCTCTAAGATTATACCTTGCATAACTCTCACTCTTGCCGGGATCACCGTCTCCATCAAGTTCAGTTGTCCTGGGTATAACAAATTTATTGTCAAGTTTAACAATCTCTTCGTTCCTCCACAGGTGAGCGGGGTAATAGGTGTGAGCCTGCCTCTGGCAGTTATACCCGAAGAATAGATCAAATCCCTGTTTGTTGGGTACACCACCGGTAAAGGGGGCACCCAGACCCCACTTCCCTGTGCAGGCTGTTCTGTACCCGCTTTTCTGAAGCACTTTACTGAAGGTGACCGTTTCCTCAGGAATCGGATACTGACCTTCAAGAGACGGATCTTCTTCCATTTTCACATAGTTCCAGACATCGCCGCGTTCCGGCCATTCGTGGTTTCCCCTGATGAAAGAGTGCCCCGAATGTTTACCTGTCAGCAGAACGCACCTGGAAGGAGCGCTTACAGGAGAACCGCTGTAATAATTGGTAAAGCGGATGCCATTCTTTGCTAGTGCATCAATATAAGGCGTCTCTATAATCTTCTGCCCGTAGCATCCGAGATCACTGTAACCCAGGTCATCAGATATGATGATTACAATATTCGGTTTCCCATTACCACCCGTACCGCTGTCAGAACATCCTGCAAGTGACACTGTGACAGCACCGGCAATACCTGAGATGTAACAGTATTTCATAATTCCTGTTTTTATTACCATTTAAACTCTGTAAATGCTTCGTACATAGCTTTAATGTTTTCAAGCGGAACATCTTCACTGATTTCGCCGCAAGCCACAATACCTCCATCTTCAGTACCAAGCTGATGAAATAGCCTGAAGATATAATCCTTGACTTCACCGGGGGAGACAAAAGGCAGAACTTTCTGACGATCGATATCTGTTCTGAATGCAATCGTGCCGGTGAATGTCTCCAGTTTATTCATATCCATCACTGAGGTCTGGCAATTAAGTACATCGACCCCCAACTCTATAAGATCCGGTATGATTTCAATAATGTTGCCATCACTGTGATACCATACGTGAAGGTCCTGGTTTTTGACCTTTGAAAACATCTCCTTATAAACTGGTTTAAAGAATGATCTCCACATGTCAGGTGATATAAGCAGATCGGTCTGACTTCCCCAGTCATCAGCGAAATGAAGACCCTGATATTCGGATGCAAGCCATTTATCGAGCCATGCGAGGTTAAATCTTAATAGATCATCACGAAGGCGGTATATTTCCGGCTTTTCAAGTGCAAGGGCGACAAGCAGGTTCTCAAATCCGACCAGCTGCTGCATCTGCTCAAAGAAAACAATCCATGCTCCCCTGGCATAATACTCGTTGCTTTTACCTGACATATGCCCGCTATAAAGCCTGTATTTCGGAACACCAGCACTAAAAACTTCTGGCCATCTGTAATTCTTATAATCTGAAAGGTCGGGTTTTATCGGATATTCGATTGGTATCCCGCATCTACCCTCCACAGTGACGTACCAAAGGGTCCCGAAATCATCGTAATGTTTCCCCGGTTTATAAAATGGTGGCAGTTGTTCGCGTGGCAGATCAGGAAGTAAATGCCATCCGAAATCCTCATGAAAATGATTTATTATTTCCGACAACTGTGCTCCGTATTTATATTGCGCAGAAGGCAGGATGGCATGTGATATCGGAAGGGCATCAGGCTTCTGAAATTCAATAGCCCTTACCACTTTTTCCCTGCTGTTCATCTTTGATCTATAAAAGGTTGCAACTGTTATTTCATTAACAGTTTGACAGTTTCGATCGAATGACTGCCCATTTTAAGAGGTACTCTATTTTTAGAAGCTTCGACAGGTGTCCCTTCATACTCTATTAAATTGGTTTTTTCTGCATGAATGATACTAAAAAACGAATTTAAAGTTACCTGTGTATCTCCTATACCTGTTTCAAAGAACCTGACGATTGCTTCATTGGTATCCTCAGCTTTCTTTATTGCAGAAATGGATACATTCGGAGCATCGACTGAAAAGAAACTTGCTTCTTCAGGCAGAAGAGCGGACTTTGCTGGCTGCGGATCAACCACCACCATGAGCTTTTC
>JADDYF010000433.1 GCA_015712185.1 Bacteroidales bacterium | reverse complement strand
CTGTATGGCTTTGTTATCAGTTGTAAAGAAATTGAATCCAAAAACTGTTGAATCACCCGAGAATAAGATCACAGGAAGGGAGTCATATGTTATATAGTCCTTGACACGGGCAGAATAAATCCTGCCTCCCCTTGAGGATATTTTTAATTCAATTTTATCGTTCTCAAGGGTTATGAAATTATCTTCTCCTGAGGCAGCTGCTGCAAACGGACCATATTGTCCGGAATCTATCGGTTTCGTTGCTACCGCGGTTCCAGGTATCCCGGGCCGTTCCTGAACTTTTTGGGTACTGTCAGTTATTACAGGCCTGATTGAGCGGTCCAACATACTGTCAAGCGATTCAAGCTTCAATCTGGGTTCAGGCAAATTGGGTTTCAGACCGATGGCATTGATCAGATCTTTCCGGGCTTGAACGGAATCGCCATTTGCGAGGTTTAGCTCGGCTGATGCAAGCGCCTGTTCGTAAGCCTTTTTTAAGCGACTGTTATTATATACCGTGAATATTATGAAAATTGCAAAAATCAGGATAATGCCTGTTACCGTATTCCTGTCCATTCTTCCCTGTTAATTATTGATATATACATATTCAGATTTGCTCCAATCATTTACTTTTAAATACATGCTTTTATAAACCCTATGAACAGCGGGTGGGGATTTATTACCGTACTGCTGTATTCAGGATGAAACTGAACTCCTATGAACCATTTGTGAGCAGGTATTTCCATGATTTCGATAAGATTTGATTCGGGATTGATACCAGCGGGGATCATACCATGGTTTTTAAAATCGTCGAGGTATTTGTTATTGAATTCATACCGGTGGCGATGTCTTTCGGTTACCTCTGGTTTCATGTAAGCTTCATAAGCCTTTGAGTTTCTACTGATGCGGCACCTGAAACCGCCGAGCCTCATGGTGCCGCCTTTTTCAATTATACTTTTCTGTTCCTCCATCAGGTCGATAACGGGGTATCTGGTCTTATGATCGATTTCAGTAGAGTGTGCGCCTTCCATTTTAAGGACATTCCTGGCAAATTCTATTACAGCGCATTGCATTCCGAGGCAGATGCCAAAAAATGGTATATTATTTTCCCTGCAATATCTGGCTGCAGCAATTTTCCCTTCAATTCCCCTTGATCCGAATCCCGGTGCCACAAGTATCCCTGAGAGACCTTTGAATCTGTCAGCTACATTTTCATCCGTAATTTCTTCAGAGTGAATAAAATTAACATCAATTTTGCATTCATTCAATGAACCGCTGTGTATAAGGGCTTCAGATATTGATTTATAGGAATCAGCGAGCTCCACATATTTCCCGACAAGGGCTATTTTTATGAAATATTTTGGATTTTTAAGCCTGTGAAGGAAATCCCTCCATTCAGTGAGCTGAGGTTCATCATTAACAGGAAGTCCCAGCTTTTTCAGTACTGTCTGGTCAAGCTTTTCATTAAGCATATTAAGCGGAACCTCATAGATTGTAGAGACATTAATTGATTCTACTACTGCATTTTCTTCAACATTGCAGAAAAGTGCAACCTTTCTTTTAAGACCTGTATTAAGGTTCCGTTCTGTCCTCAGTACAAGTATATCGGGTTGTATTCCTTCCTCAAGGAGCATTTTCACAGAGTGCTGCGTAGGTTTCGTTTTTGATTCCCCGGTGGCTGTCAGAAATGGCACCAGGGTCAGATGAATTACTATGCAGTTCTGCGGACCAAGTTCCCATTTCATCTGGCGTACAGCTTCGATATACGGCAACGATTCAATGTCACCAACTGTTCCACCAATCTCGGTCAGAATAATATCATACTGATTTCCCAAACTTAACAGCCGTATCCGTCTCTTGATTTCATCAGTAATATGAGGTATGACCTGGACAGTCTTTCCGAGATAATCGCCTTTTCTTTCCTTATCAATAACTGTCTGATAAATACGGCCGGTTGTAATATTATTTGCCTGACTTGTGGGAACATTCAGGAACCTCTCATAATGTCCGAGATCGAGGTCTGTCTCAGCCCCGTCGAGGGTTACATAACATTCGCCGTGTTCATAGGGATTGAGCGTGCCCGGATCGACATTTATATAGGGATCGAGTTTCTGGATGGTGACCGAATAACCCCTGGCCTGCAGCAGTTTCGCAAGAGATGCGGAAAGCGTCCCTTTACCAAGAGAAGAGGTTACACCGCCGGTTATAAACACATATTTGACTTCTGCCACGAAAATTCAATTATTTTTATCATTTTCTTAATCACCAAGACCTGACTGGTCTATCATCTTGACTTTCTCCTCAAGTGTTTTTATCATTTTTTTCGCATTTTCAATCTTTTCCTCCACTTCCTTTATCATTGTATCAGCATTTGTAGATTTTGCGAAAAAACCTATATTGTTTTCCCACAGGACTATGTCGCTTTCAAGTTGTTTGATCTTGGTCAGAAACTTTTCTCTTTCATTCCTGATTTTTCTGGTTGCCTTAGGATTCACTTTAAGATTATCAAGCTTGGTTTTATATTTAAGGATGCTTTTATCCTCATCACCAATTTTCAGTTTGTCGAACTCCTTATTAAGAGCATTTCTGTATCTGTTTGTTATCTCATCTTTTTTGCTGAACGGCACATAACCTATCTCGGTCCATTTTCTCTGGATTTCTTTCAGTCGGTCGAATGCTGCCTGAACATCTGTCCCTGGTTCGAATTGTTCAAGTTCCTCGATAACAGCCAGCTTTGCTTTAAGGTTGTCTTCATATGAGGTATCGAGCTCTGCATAGAATTCAGCTTTCCGGTTAAAGAAATGATCGCAGGCTTTTCTGAAGCGCTTCCAGCTTTTTTCAGATTGCTTCCGCGGGACAGGTCCGATCTCTTTCCATTCCCTCTGAAGCCTTATCAGTGCATCAGAAGTTGCTTTCCAGTCGGTGCTATCCTGAAGTGATTCAGCCTGTATGCATAATTCGGTTTTCAGCTGCAGATTATTCAGCTGGATCTCCTTATTGTCTGCATAGAATGCTCGTTTCTTTTCGAAAAAACTATCGCAGGCGTTCCGGAACCTCTGGTACACCTTGTTGTTTTGTTTTTTTGGTGCAAACCCTAATGTCCTCCACATTTTCTGCAGCGCCACAACTTTCTCAGCCTTTTCATCAACATCCCTGAAGTTCTTTATTTCCTGCAGGTTAATTGCCTCCACTTCATCGCACAGCGCAATTTTTGCATCAAGATTCTTCCGTTGATCATCTTTCTGCTTTTCAAAATATTCATGGTGACGTTTATTGACCTGGGACGTTGCTTCCTTAAACCTTTCCCAAATCTCATTCTTTGATTCCTGAGGCACAGGTCCTATCTCACGCCACTGGTTGTGATAATCCTGGAGGATTCTGAAAGCATTTACCGGATTGGGTTCAAGAAGGAGTTCTTCAGCCTTCTCACATAAGAGCACTTTCGCTTCCAGGTTTTTCTTAAGATCCAGATCACGCAGTTCCTTATTGATCTTAATATAATCATAGAATACTTCAACACTATGGTGGTAGTTCTCCCACAGGTCTTTTAATGATGATTGCGGAACCACACCTATTGAGTGCCATTCGTTCTGAAGAGTTCTGAATTCGTGAAATGTCTTGTTTATTGATTCCTCACGGTTGACAAGGTCCTTAATCTTGTCAATTATATCATATTTTTTCCTGAGATTCTCGTATTTTTCAGCTTCATGTATTTTGCTGTAGTCAGTTTTCTTATCCCTGTATTTCTGCAACAGGTGTTTTACCTGAGCTTCGGAGGGATCAACCCACGAACGGTATTCCTCTGCTTTACCACCGCCTTCCAGAAACTTGTTCTTTCTTTCCTCGGCTTCCTGCTTGAGTTTTTTATAAAACAGAACCTTAATCCGGTCGATATCGTTCCTTATTTCGGCCGGAGGTCTGTTTTCAATAAGCAGACCAAGCGTCTCTACAAGGTCGTGTTTTGAATAGCCTGAATAATCTACAGGAGGAAGCACAATATCATCAGGACTTTCAGCTTTTTCTGCTTTCAACCCTTCTTCAATGAATTCACCTGAAGTCAACTCTTCAGACTTTGATGCTTCGCTTTCACGTACCCTTCTCGATCTTTTCCCCGGCCGTCCAATTGCCTGGTTATCTGCCTCCTGCGCTTTTTCAGCATGTGTCGTTTCTTCAGTTCCGGCAGCTTTGTCGTCAGCCCCGGATTGTTCTTTACGAACAGAGTCATCCGGATTATTCATTGTCATAATAAATCCTTTTATAGTTCAGCTAAACTCAACTACAGTTTAGTCCACCATAGCTAACCATGGATTTTTCAGATTACGAAAATATTGAATTATTACTAATACTCAAAGTTTTGGAATAAATAAAATAGGGGAATCAAAGGTGAGCAGGCAATGAAACTATGGAAAATCAATCTGATAGACAGACCATGATCGGCAGGTACAAATGTAATGCGTAACTGAATAAATTATATATTTGAGATCTATTTCTACACCGAATGTTTTGAATATTACCTTATGGATTTTTAAATACACAAAATGGATAAATCGAATATAATTTTTATCGCTATAGCTTTTGCTGCTTTTGGTGCTTTTCTCTATAAGAAATTTGTTAAGAAAGACCAGGATAAGTCCTCTCAGAGGAAGACTCCGGATTCTTCAATCCCCTCCCCTGCTTCGTCGAAAGATGATGACTATGAACCCTATATGAAGAAATAACCCACGTCTTACCTGTTCCGTGAGATGATATACCTGAACGGGTCTATTATCTTCTGAAGAAGTCTTAAATTCTCTGTTATGATTTCAGCAGTACCCTGCATATTCTGAGTAAAGTCGAGTTTTTTACCGTAAAGTGTTGTCAGCCCTTCGGGAAAATATATTTCAATGATGTATGAATCGGCTGTGGGTACAAGGGATATGGATTTTACAATTCCGCGTACCATTCCAAACTCAAGGTAAGGATATCCGCTCAGCTTTATATTCACCACCTGCCCGGTATCAACTTTGCCGGAACGCTGCATCCGGAGATTTATCCGGCCAATGAAATCGCCCGTCTCAACAGGGACTATGCTTAAAACAGGTTCGTCTTTTACAACAGACTGGTTCTCGCTCCAGAACCTTGTAAAAGTTACAATACCATCAAACGGAGATTTCAGAAGATAAGTGGTTTCCCATATCTGGATCTGGGCTTTAAGGTTATGAAATGATTCGTTCAATACAGAAGAGTACTTTTCTCTCTCCTGTACCCTGAGAATCATATAATCATTCAGTAATTGCTGTTTTTCTGCCAGTTCTATAGTTTTGCCGGAATGATCTAATCTTACGTTCTGAAG
>JADDYF010000402.1 GCA_015712185.1 Bacteroidales bacterium | reverse complement strand
ATATCGATCTGAATATAAAAATCTCAGGAATTGTGATGATTTGCTGTGACAGATGTCTGGGAATGTTTCCGCTGAATATTGATTGCGAGAACAGACTATTGGTTAAATTTGGAAAGTTGCGGGATGAAAGTGATCCGGACATTGTCACGATACCGGCTGACGAGCATGAGCTGGATCTGAAGCAGAATCTGTATGAATACATCCATCTCACGCTGCCGATACAGAGAGTTCATCCCGGCGATGAAAAGGGGAAAAGCACATGTGATCCTGCGATGCTGAAAAAGCTCGGGGAGCATATTGTTGAAGAAGAACACGGGACCGATCCGCGATGGGATGAGTTAAAAAAATTAATAAACAACAATTAAAGAAGTAGAAATGCCAAATCCGAAACGCAAACATTCTAAGACCAGAAGAGATAAGCGCAGGACGCATTACAAGGCAACTGCGCCGAAAGTAGCTACATGTTCCAATTGTGGATCATCGATCCGTTATCACAGGGTTTGTCCCGAGTGCGGGTATTACAGAGGCAAGCTTGCTGTCGAGAAGAAGGCAACTGCCTGATTGGTAAACAAACAGCAAAAGGATGAGAATTGGTGTTGATGTCATGGGCGGGGATTTTGCTCCTGATGCGATCATTGAAGGAGCAGTTGATTCACTTCAGCTATTATCCGGGGAAGAAAGAGTTGTTCTCATCGGCGATGAGAATCATATTTCGGGGAAACTTGGAGAGATGAAAGTTAATCCCGTACTGTTTGATATTGTACATGCCCCGGAAGTCATATTAATGTCAGATTCACCTGCCAAGGCGTTCGCACAAAAGAAGAGATCGAGCATCGCCATTGGCTACGGGATGCTTAAGAACGGAAGTCTTGACGGTTTCTGCAGCGCCGGGAACACCGGAGCAATGATGGTTGGCGCAAGTTATTCCGTCAACGTGATACCGGGGGTATTCAGACCTGCCCTTGCAACTGTTATACCGCGTATTGATAACCACGATTCTGTCCTGCTCGATGTAGGCTTAAATCCTGATTGCAAACCTGATGTTCTGTTGCAGTACGGTATACTGGGAACTCTCTTTGCAAAATATGTGCTTGGGATAGAAAATCCGGATGTCGGATTGCTGAACATAGGTGAAGAGGAGACGAAGGGTACGGCAACCGTAAAAGCTGCATACGAGCTGATGAAGGAACATCCCGGATTGAATTTTGCAGGAAATGTTGAAGGTCACGGACTATTTCTCAAATCAATGCCGGATGTGATTGTATGCGATGGATTTGTGGGGAATATTGTCCTTAAACAGGCAGAGGTATTTCATCATATTTACAAACTTCGGAACCTTAAGGATTCTTTTTTTGACCGTCTCGATTTCGAGAACATAGGCGGCACTCCGATTGTCGGGATCAATGCAAATGTTGTGATCGGGCACGGGATTTCAAGAAGAAAGGCTATAATGAACATGATACACCAGACAAAAGCTGTTGTGCACGGAAACCTTGCCCAAAGGATAAAAGAAGCTATATAATTATGGGAAAACTGCGTGCAGCTATTACAGGTATCAATGCATGGGTGCCGGAATACAGGCTCACTAATCACGAACTTTCCAGGATGGTGGATACGTCCGACGAATGGATTATGCAGCGTGTCGGGATAAAGGAAAGGAGGATATTGAAGGGTGATGGACTTGGCAGTTCGGATCTGGGTGAGCAGGCTGTGCGGGGTCTTTTATCAAAAACCGGGACATCTCCGGATGAGATTGATCTTGTGATCTGTGCAACAATAACACCGGATATGTTTTTCCCTGCGACAGCCAACATTATTTCCGACAAGGTCGGAATAAAGAATGCTTTCAGCTTCGACCTCGCCGCAGCATGCTCGGGATTCCTCTTTGCTTTACAAACAGGTGCAACCTATATTGAATCGGGAAGGTATAAAAAGGTAATTGTTGTCGGCGCAGATAAGATGTCTTCCATAACCGATTATTCTGACCGTACTACCTGTCCCCTGTTCGGCGATGCAGCAGGAGCAGTTCTCCTGGAACCAACGACGGAAGAAACAGGAATAATGGATTATATTTTCCGGTCCGACGGAGCAGGCCGGAAATTTTTGCACATCAAGGCTGGCGGTTCAATAAGACCCGCAACACACGAGACAGTAGATGCCAAAGAGCATTTTATATACCAGGAAGGGCAGAGCGTTTTCAAATTTGCAGTTGTAAATATGGCAGATATAGCAGCTGAGATAATGGAACGGAACAACCTCAGGGCAGAAGATATTGCATGGCTGGTTCCTCATCAGGCCAACCTGCGTATTATTGATGCCACCGGAAGGAGAATGGGACTCCCTCCGGAAAAAGTAATGATAAATATTCAGAATTACGGAAATACAACTGCCGCCACTATCCCTTTATGCCTGTGGGAATATGAAAGCAAACTGAAGAAAGGCGATGTCCTCATACTGGCTGCCTTTGGCGGAGGATTTACCTGGGGTTCGGTGTACGTCAAATGGGCATATGACCCTAAATAAACATTCCTGCTGAAAGGACTTTCAGCCCTTTTTACTTTTATCTGCAATAGTTTTTATATTTGTGAGTTATTATGTTAAAACTCTAAAATATTTCAGAACAAATTCACAACGAAATGACAAAGTTCAACGAGACTGAACCCCAGGCAATCAACCTTGTAAGCAATGGCACCGAAATAACCGGTGATATAAAAACTTCCGGGGATATCCGTATAGACGGCATGCTGACTGGCACTCTCAATACAAAGGGAAAGGTTGTAATTGGCACAACAGGTAAAGTAAACGGAGAGGTATTCTGCAAGAATTCAGAAGTATCAGGTGCAATAGAGGGTAAGATAACTGTAACCCAGCTATTGATTCTTAAAGCTTCTTCAAAGATCGCAGGGGATATTGCCACGGTAAAACTCTCCATAGAACCTGGTGCGATGTTCACCGGAAACTGCAAAATGAGCGAAACAATAAATGAAGGAGCCGGAAAAGGAAAAGAACCAGAAAAATCAGGAAAATAACTGGCTGAAGAGTTATGCAAAGTACTCTGCTCTGGCATTGCAGATGATTGTGATTATCGTGGTTACAACCTTCAGTGGAGTAAAGCTTGATGAACTGCTTAAACTTCACACCCCGGTTTTTACAATCATACTCTCCCTCCTGGGCGTCTTTGGAGGTATTTACTTTGCAATAAAGGACTTTATCAAGAAACAATAATTTTTGAAGCTCTTTTCTAATAATATAATCAGACTTCTAGTTCTGAATGCTTTAATTATATCGGCAGGGTACCTTCTGATAAAAACTACTGCGATTAACCTGTTGTTTACCGATATTTTGATCCTGGCGGGTTCCTTCAGTGCAATCGCTGTCACCATTCTGTATATTTTTTTCATAGGAAGACGTAAACATCCCAACAGTCAGGTCATATATTCGATGGTATCCGTTTCTTTAAAATTCCTTCTTGAACTGGTACTGGCACTTGTATGGTTCTTTATAGCTAAAAAAACCGGGCTGCCATCTGTTATATTATTTTTTATATTATATTTATCGTTCACTCTTTTTTCGATTTTGTTTATATTAAACACTTTGAAAAACAAATCATTGCAAACACAGGTCTGATTTGAAAACCAGAAGGATAATATGGTTTCTGTTTCTTTTCCTCTTTGGAATAATTTCAGTTTCGGCGGCAGGAGCAGAAGCGAATGAACCGACCGGGGAAAAGGAGCAGTTCGATGCCAGTACATTTATCCTTGAGCATATCTCTGATTCTCATGAATGGCATATCCTTACAAAACAGAATGGGGAGAGTGTGGCTATTTACCTTCCGGTTATCCTTTACAGGAAAGGAACAGGCCTTCACATTTTTTCTTCCCGCAGACTGACGCACGGACGAGTATATAAGGGTTTCAGGCTGGAAGAGGTAGGGGAGCTTAAAGGACGGATCGTCTCAGTAAATGAGCAAGGCGAAGCAGACAAAAAGCTGCCACTCGACTTTTCAATCACCAAGACGATTGTCGGAATGCTCGGAGCTGCAATAATCGGCCTATGGCTTTTCCTTGCGCTTTCGCGGTCATATAAGAAAACCGGGATCAGTTACCCAAAAGGTATACAGAGCTTCCTAGAACCTGTAATCTGTTTTGTCCGCGACGATATTGTCATTCCGAATATTGGTGAAACGGAGCATGAAAGGTTCATGCCTTATCTTCTTACGGTATTCTTTTTCATTCTGATTAACAATCTGATGGGGCTCATTCCCTTTCCGCCACCCTTCGGAGCCAATGTCACCGGTAATATAGCCGTTACATTTACCCTGGCTTTTTTCTCGTTTATAATAATACAGATCAGCGGATCAAAAGGTTACTGGAGGCATATATTTGCCACGCCGGGTGTCCCGTTCTGGCTGCTGCCTATAATGATACCGGTTGAACTTATCGGAGTTGTGGCTAAACCATTTGCTCTTATGATCCGTTTGTTTGCAAACATTACTGCGGGTCATATCATCGTAATGAGTCTACTTGCATTAATATTCATTTTTGATTCGCTGGCAGTTGTGCCGGTATCAATACTCTTTGTGATTTTCATGGACTGCCTCGAGTTACTTGTGGCATTCCTTCAGGCATATGTTTTCACGCTATTGTCAGCATTGTTTATCAGTCTGGCAATCGTTAAGGAACATCATTAGTTTTATTGTTCATTAAATTCTTTACACAATGGAAGAAGCACAGGCAGCAATAACGCTGGCATCAATCGGAGCAGGTCTTGCAGTAATAGGTGCAGGACTTGGCATCGGCAGAATCGGTGGATCGGCAATGGAAGCCATTGCCCGTCAACCCGAAGCTGCAAATAAAATACAATTGGCAATGATCATTTCAGCTGCCCTTATTGAGGGGGTTGCACTGTTTGCCGTTGTTGTTGCGCTTATTGCCAAGTAAAAAAGAAATCCTGCAACGGTTGGTTGCAGGATTTCCTAAAGGAAAATTCATAAAATCAGAAATATGTTATTAGCCAGTAATAGTCTTACAAACCCTGCCATCGGGACGATCTTCTGGGCGGTGGTCATTTTCTCCCTGTTCTTCCTTCTTCTGGCAAAGTTTGCATGGAAACCGATACTGAGCGCTATCAAACAGAGGGAAGAAATGATCAAGGGATCGCTGGCATCTGCAGAAAATGCAAGGAAGGAGATGCAGCGGCTTCAAAGCGATAACGAATTAATCCTGAAGAAGGCCAGAGAAGAAAGGGAAAATATACTTAAGGAAGCCAGGGATATCCGCGATAAACTAATCGCTGAAGCCAAAGGAAGGGCTACAGAGGAAGCGGACAAGCTGATCGAAAAGGCAAAAACAGGCATCGAAAAGGAAAAAGCCAAAGCACTTTCGGAGATACGCGAGCAGGTGGCCACGCTGTCAATCGATATAGCCACAAAATTGCTCAGGCAGAAGCTTGAACAAACGGGTGAGCAGGAAAAGCTTATAGACAATTACCTGAAAGAGATCAATCTGAATAAAAACTAGAGTGCCTGTTTAATAATGAACGAAAGCAAGATATCGGTCAGATACGCGAGGGCATTGTTCCAGTCGGCTGTTGAGAAGGAAATGCTTGATAAAGTTAACAGGGATATGGTCTTTATCGCGGAGATATGTACTGTTCCCGAGGTAAAGGAACTTCTCGGCAGTCCTGTTATCCGGCCTGCTGTGAAAAAGGATTTGCTGCATAACATTTTTGAGAAGGATATTGAAAAGATAACGATGTCGTTGGTTGATCTTGTGGTAAAGAATGGCAGGGAAAGCTTTCTGCCAGCGATTACAAGGGTTTTCAGAAGTAATGCAATGAAACACAAAGGAATTACCGAATGCCTTCTGACAACAGCGGTTAAAGTTGACGAAGGGATAACAAAACAGATCAGGGAAATCATTGCATCAGCATTCAGGACAAAAGTTGATTTAAAGGAGGTTATCGACAGTGAGATAATCGGAGGATTTATTCTCCGTGTTGAGGATAACTTCATCGATGCCAGCATAAGGAATAAGCTGCGGAAAATAAAGAAGGAGCTGATCGGCAGAGGCACTTCAGTATTTTAAACATTTTACAGTAGAGAAACAAAAGAAGATAATCATGGCAAATATTAAACCGGCAGAAGTATCCAAGATCCTCAGGCAGCAGCTTGAAGGGATTCAGACAGGAGCTGAGCTGGAGGAAGTCGGAACTGTTCTGCAGGTTGGCGACGGGATCGCAAGAATTTACGGGCTGACAAATGCACAATCCAACGAACTGATTGAATTTGAGAATGGGATTGAAGCAATTGTCCTGAACCTCGAGGAAGATAACATCGGCGCCGTATTGCTTGGTCCTACCGAACAGATAAATGAAGGTGATATAGTGAAAAGAACCGGACGTATAGCATCAATCGGTGTAGGTGAGGGATTGCTTGGAAGAGTTATAACGCCGACTGGTCAGCCGCTTGACGGCAAGGGACCTGTTGAAGGTGAACTGTTCACTATGCCTTTTGAAAGGAAGGCGCCGGGGGTTATTTTCCGCCAGCCCGTAAAGCAACCGCTGCAGACAGGTATAAAGCCTATTGATGCCATGATACCCATTGGCAGGGGCCAGAGAGAACTTATAATCGGCGACCGCCAGACCGGTAAAACGGCTATTGCAATAGATACCATCATAAATCAGCGCAGCAACTTTGAAAAAGGGCAGCCTGTCTATTGCATATATGTTGCTGTTGGTCAGAAAGGGTCAACCGTCGCCAATATAGCAAGGACACTTGAGGAACATGGCGCACTTGAATATAGTATCATTGTTATGGCCACTGCATCTGATCCGGCTGCAGCGCAGTTCTATGCTCCTTTTGCGGGCGCTGCCATCGGTGAATTCTTCAGGGATACCGGGCGGGATGCACTGATCATTTATGATGACCTGTCCAAGCAGGCAGTATCCTACAGGGAGGTCTCCCTTCTTCTCCGAAGGCCTCCCGGACGTGAAGCTTACCCGGGTGATGTATTCTATCTTCATTCACGGCTTCTTGAGAGAGCTGCAAAGATCATCGAATCAGATGAGGTTGCCAGGCAGATGAATGACCTGCCGGAATCGATCCGTCACATGGTGAAAGGAGGAGGTTCGCTGACAGCTCTGCCTATCATTGAAACACAGGCAGGTGACGTCGCAGCATATATTCCGACAAATGTGATCTCGATTACCGACGGGCAGATATTCCTTGAATCAGGTCTGTTTAACGCAGGGGTAAGGCCGGCTATTAATGTAGGTATTTCAGTATCGAGGGTAGGAGGGCATGCACAGATAAAGTCGATGAAGAAAATTGCAGGAACACTGAAGGTTGACCAGGCACAGTACAGGGAACTTGAAGCCTTCTCGAAATTCGGATCCGACCTTGATGCCTCAACCCTGGCTATCCTGAACAAGGGTTCCAAAAATGTTGAGATACTTAAGCAGGGACAATATGCTCCGATACCTGTCGAGAAACAGATAGCAATAATTTATTGCGGTACAATGGGATTGTTAAAGGATGTGCCTGTGAACAAGGTTAAGGATTTTGAGAAAGAGTACATAGAGTTTCTCGACCTCAGGCACAGGGATGTTCTGGATAACCTTCGCGACGGGATCCTGAATAATGATATTACAAAGGTGCTTGAAAAAGTCGCTGCAGAACTGGCAATTAAATACAAGCCCGTATAGACATCAGTAATGTAAGGGATAATTGAGTTTCAGTTGGCGAATCTTAAGGCAATAAGGATAAGAATTAGTTCTGTCAGGTCCACGCGACAGATTACTTCAGCCATGAAAATGGTCTCGGCTGCCAAGCTGCGCAAGGCCCAGGACAGAATCCTGCAACTGCGACCTTATGCAAATAAGCTGTACGAAATCCTTGTTGACCTTTACAGAAGTCTGGATGAATCTGAGTTAAGCAATATTTACAGCCGTATGACTCCGCCTGAAAAGATACTTATTGTTGTCATTACATCTAACAGGGGATTATGCGGAGCATTTAATTCGAATGTCATCAGGGAGGTAAAAAATGTCATCTCGGAAAGATATTCCGGGCAGTTCAGAAAAGGTAACCTGTGGCTGATGGCTATAGGCAAGAAAGGCTTTGACTATTTCAGGAAGCTTAAGGTGCAGATGGTACAGGAACACAATCATCTTTTCAATGAGCTGACATTTGAAAATGTAACTGCAGTTGCAGAGCAGGTATTGAAAAGCTTCTTATCGGGAGAATTCGACAGGGTTGAGATAATCTATAACCAGTTCAAGAATGCCGCTGTTCAGAACCTGACAAAGGAAGTATTCCTTCCGGTAGAAATATCTCAAAAAAGAAAATCAGATAAAGCGCCGGTTGATTATATTTACGAACCAACAAAAGAGGAAATAATTAGAGAACTAATACCCAAATCACTTAAAACTCAGTTTTATAAAGCTGTCCTTGATTCATTTGTTGCGGAACATGGTGCGCGGATGACAGCTATGCATAAAGCGACCGACAATGCCACAACCATGATCAGGGAGCTGACTTTACAGTACAATAAAGCAAGACAGGCTGCAATTACCGGACAGATACTCGAAGTTACGAGTGGTGCAGAAGCTCTGAAAGGATAAGCAGAATATTGTTTTAAGTATTATTCAGAAACACTATGTACAATCATCCCCAACTAAAAGAGGTAGTTGACAGAGCTATTGTAAATCTTTCTTATAATACAGAAGCGGAGAAGCTTATTGATCCGGTAAAATATGTTCTGTCAATGGGAGGAAAGCGTCTGAGGCCTGTCCTGGCGCTGATGGCATGCAATCTTTTCACTGATAAGATCGATGATGCTATTTTACCTGCAACAGGGCTTGAAGTATTTCATAATTTCACCCTGGTGCATGATGATATCATGGACCAGGCTTCCCTCCGCAGAAACTACCCGACTGTTCATAGTAAATGGAACACCAGCCAGGCAATATTGTCGGGTGATGTAATGGCCTTTATTGCCAATGAATGTATCCTACAGACCCCTGCCAGCCATCTTCTCAGAGTATTCAGGGTATTTAACAAAGCAGCCGTTGAAGTATGTGTGGGGCAGCAGCTCGATATGGATTACGAAAAGGCATCATTTGTATCACAGGAGGAATATCTGAGGATGATTGAGCTGAAAACAGCTATTCTCTTTGCAGCTTCGGCAAAAACTGGGGCTATTATCGGCGGAGCTGACGATAAGGATTCAGACCTGCTGTATGAATTCGGAAAGAACCTGGGCCTGGCATTCCAGCTGCAGGATGACCTCCTGGATATCTATGGCGACTCAAAGGTGTTTGGAAAAACCCTGGGCGGAGATATTATTGCCAACAAGAAGACTTTCCCGTATGTCAATGCGCTTGAAAGATCGGCAGGTAAGAAGCTCAGGGAACTGCAGAACCTGTTCTCGGATAAGGAATCCGATCCGGATACGAAAGTAAGGGCTGTTATGGATATTTACGACCAGCTGAATATCAAAGCCGTAACAGAAAATCTTGCTGCTCAGTATATTAATCTCGCTTTCAGTGTTCTCGATAAGGTGAATGTTGACCAGAAGAGGAAATGTGAGCTGGTCTATATTGCCAACTCGCTGATAGGAAGGGAGAAGTAGGCTAGAGTCCGGTATTTTCGTGTTTAATTAACCAGTCAAGATTTATAAGGATGCCTGCTCTGAACAGGAACTGATCATACCTGGAGACTATGTATTTTGCCTCACATACAAGGTCGAACTGGTTGGAGAGCTTAAGGTATGCTCCGGCACCCAGGTTCAGGCCAAAAGCGTTGTCACTCTCTTTCGATTTGATCTTTGTCCCTGAAATTTCGGTGATCCTTTTACTGCTTATCAGGTTTATATTAAGACCGGTGAGACCGTAAAATTCAATCCTGTCAAGAGAATTGAAAACATAATGGCCGTCTATATCAAACATCATACACGAGATGATCTGTCTGGCTGATGACTCGTTTATCACCGCTAATCTTGTTATATGGGGGATATAAAATGTATATGATGGTGCGATGTGTACAGGAAGTGTAAACTCATAGATTCCGGTTACAAAGAGGGCAGGAAGGCCGGTTTTGTAACTGGTCTGATCTGTTTCGTTGTTGTAATAAATTCCTGTTCCGGCAGCAGCTCCGCCTCCTATTTTTGTAAATTGTGCGTTCACAGGCAGAATCAGCAGGAACAGTAAAAGTAATGGGATGACCGACTTTCTCATGTTATGGGTTTAGTGGTTGGTGACAAATGAAAATTCTCAGGGCTAATTTATTATAAAAAACTGACAAACAGATTTTGAGCAGTATTAAAAAAACCTGATCTTTATATCGAAACCGAATATAAATTTATATCATCTGTAAATTTTTTTAAATTTGTAGCTTCTCAGAGAAACCTAACAAATACCTGAAATTTATGTCAAAAAGTACCGGGAAAATCAGCCAGATAATAGGGGCCGTGGTTGACGTTACATTCGACAAACTGGGATCGGATATGCCTGATATTTATGATGCTCTGGAGATCAGGAGAGATGATGGAACCACCCTGGTAGTTGAGTGTGAACAGCACATTGGTGAGAACACAGTCCGGACTATAGCTATGGATTCGACCGATGGCCTTCGCCGTGGAATGGAAGTTGTAGCAACAGGGTCATCAATCACGATGCCTGTAGGTGACCAGATCAGGGGAAGGTTAATGAATGTTACAGGCCAGCCTATAGATGGCATAGGTCCTCTGGACAAAAAAGGCGGTTATCCGATTCATCGCAAGCCCCCGAAATATGATGACCTGTCAACCGAGAAGGAGGTTCTTTATACAGGGATCAAGGTGATAGATCTCATCGAGCCCTACTCTAAAGGAGGTAAGATCGGGCTCTTCGGCGGAGCAGGCGTTGGCAAGACCGTTATCATACTTGAGCTGATAAACAATATAGCAAAAGCATATTCAGGATTATCGGTATTTGCCGGCGTCGGTGAACGGACCAGGGAAGGTAATGACCTGCTTCGCGAGATGCTCGAAGCCGGTGTAATTAATTACGGTAAGGAGTTCCTTGAGAACATGATGTCGGGCGGATGGGATCTCTCACTTGTCGACAGGGAAGCCCTGAAGGATTCAAAACTGGCATTAACATTCGGACAGATGAATGAACCTCCGGGAGCAAGGGCAAGAGTAGCGCTGTCGGGACTCTCTGTTGCGGAATATTTCAGGGATGGTGATGAGAATACCGGTGGAAGGGATATTCTCTTTTTCATGGATAATGTTTTCCGTTTTACCCAGGCAGGATCTGAAGTATCAGCGTTGCTTGGAAGGATGCCATCTGCTGTCGGATATCAGCCTACACTGGCAACCGAAATGGGAATAATGCAGGAACGCATCACATCTACAAAACATGGTTCAATAACATCGGTGCAGGCTGTGTATGTTCCTGCAGATGACCTCACCGATCCGGCTCCTGCAACAACATTTGCACACCTCGATGCAACCACAGTTCTCAGCCGTAAAATATCTGAGCTGGGAATTTATCCGGCTGTTGATCCGCTTGATTCAACATCAAGGATCCTTACAGCAGCAGTCATCGGGGAAGCCCACTATAACTGTGCCCAGAGGGTAAAGGAACTGCTTCAGAGATATAACGAGCTTCAGGATATAATTGCAATACTGGGTATGGATGAGCTATCGGAGGAAGACAAGCTGGTTGTCCACAGAGCCAGAAGGGTACAGCGGTTCCTCTCCCAGCCCTTCCATGTTGCAGAACAATACACCGGCATAAAAGGTGCTCTTGTATCAATTGAAGATACAATTAAAGGATTCAATATGATCATGGACGGGAAGGTCGACCAGTATCCTGAATCAGCATTCATGCTGGTGGGTACTATTGAAGATGCCATCGAAAAAGGCGAGAAGATACTTGCCCAGAGTAAATAAAAGATTCAAGGATGAAAGCTGAAATCATCACTCCTGACAGAAAGGTTTTTGAAGGGGAGATAAAATCTATAAGAGTTCCCGGGAGCAAGGGATCATTCCAGGTACTGAAAGACCATGCACCAATTATCTCGACTCTTGATAACGGAATAGTATATATTGTTGATCCCGAGGGGCGGGAGACAACCTACGAGATTGACGGAGGAGTGATTGAAGTAAGGATGAACAGAGTCATCCTGCTTGCTGAATCGGTGAGATAAATCCATTTCCATGACACCTGATGAATTCCGGAAACATGCCCATGAACTGGTTGAATGGATGGCCGGTTATATGGAAAGCGTTGAAAAATATCCGGTAAAATCTGACGTTAAGCCGGGAGAGATATTCAAAAGGATACCTGAGGCTCCTCCGGTGCTCCCGGAGGCATTCAGCTCGCTGATGAAAGATTTTGAAGAGATAATAATGCCGGGAATCACTCACTGGCAAAGCCCTAATTTCTTCGCCTATTTTCCCGCCAACACAAGTCCGCCGTCCATCCTTGCTGAAATGATCATTTCCACTCTTGGAGCACAATGTATGAACTGGGAGACATCCCCTGCTGCAGCTGAACTCGAGGAAAAAATGATGATATGGCTGAGAGGGATGATAGGTCTTCCTGATTATTTTGAAGGAGTGATACAGGACACGGCCTCCACAGCAACACTGGCAGCCATACTGACAGCCAGGGAGAAGATAAGCGGTTTCGCGGTCAACAATGATGGAGCAGCCTCGGCCGGTGTTCTAAGGGTTTATTGTTCCCAACAAACCCATTCCTCTGTTGAGAAGGATGTGAGGATCAGCGGTATTGGCAGAAAAAACCTGATAAAGGTCGCAGTCAGGGAGGATTTCTCGATGGATCCCCTCAGGCTCGATGAAGCCATAACTGCTGACTGGAAGAAAGGATTCATACCCTGCTGTGTTGTTGCCACGCTCGGTACGACTGGTTCTACCGCTGTTGACCCGCTGAAAGCTATCGGGGAGATATGCAGCAGGAATGGTATATGGCTGCATGTTGATGCCGCTATGGCAGGAACAGCGCTGATACTACCGGAATTTCAATGGATGCTTGAAGGCAGGGAATACGTCGACAGTTTTGTGTTCAATCCCCACAAATGGATGTTCACAAATTTTGACTGCAGCGCATATTTTGTAAGGGATGCCGGGATTCTTATCAAAACATTTGAAATTCTTCCGGAATACCTTAAGACGAGGACCAGGGGGATCGTAAACGATTACCGCGACTGGGGTGTTCCGCTTGGCCGCCGGTTCAGGGCATTAAAGCTCTGGAGCGTGATAAGGTCCTACGGGACAGACGAGCTGAAGAGGAAAATACGGTATCATATCAGCATAGCAAAGCGCCTCTCTGAACTGGTGTCAACAGAAAAGGATTTTGAGATACTTGCACCGGTCATACTAAATGTTGTATGTTTCCGGTACCATCCGGAAGGCGTGCCGGAGGATGAGCTGAATACGATCAACGAAAAGCTGAATCATCTGCTCAACGACTCCGGTAAGATTTATCTCACACATACGGTCCTTAACCACCGATACACCCTGCGGATGGTTACGGGACAAACCAATGTGACTCTGGAGCATGCTGAAAAAGCCTGGGATCTTATAAAGAAGATAGCTCGCGGAATTTAAAAGTGCTGACTCCGGAACCGCGATCTCCCTATTGACATACCGTAGATATTGATATTGAATAGCATTTCAACAACAGGTGTTTTTGCCCCTCTTTGCCATGCCGCCTGAACACCTGCCGATACCATGTAGGGAAGGCGCAGAAGGTGAAAGTCTGCCAG
>JADDYF010000400.1 GCA_015712185.1 Bacteroidales bacterium | reverse complement strand
TTAGATCATATTTATGAATAGTTGATGAGCCGAAACGGTCAGTAGGTCTGACAATATAAAATATTTCACCCGTTGCTCCGACTCGGAGGCCCTGATAATTACCTGCTCTTACAGGAATATTCACGATCCTGTCCCTTAATCCATCGGTATCTATTCTTAATAATTCAGGTTCTAACGTAACTTCGTCATTTTTACTGATTTCTTTCTTTTTCTTTTCGACAGGTTTTTCAGGTTCTTTTTTATCTTCTTTTGCTGCTTCTTCATCGCTTTCCATTGCAAAGGGAGATATGATATCTTTGCGCAGGGTTACAAGGTAAATTGAATTTGTCATCCTCATGTCAATGTTGGACAGGTCAAACCAGTTTATTACAGGACCGGCATCCGTGGATGCAAAAAAGTAAACATATTCTCCTTTAGGATCAAAAACAGGTTCTGAAGCATCACTCAAACCATCTGAAACCGGATATGATTTTTGCTGGTCGATAGAGTAGAGGTATACCACCTTGAAATAAGTTTCGGTCACTTTTGTATAAAGTATCCACCTTGAATCGGATGACCAGTCACTGAAGATCCTTCTGAATGCACCGGGGGAATACAGGGCATCAGAATCAACTTTTCTTGTTGTACCGGTAGCAATATCAGTTATATACAGGCTCTTACTATTATCAACAAAGCATATTTTCTTACTGTCGGGCGACCATTCGGGGAATGCATAAAATCCTGTTCCGTTAAGTTTTATGATTTTTTGGGATCCTTTCCCGTCCTGAGATTTAATATGAAGCTCATATTCTCCTGATGCATCAGAGAAATATGCTATTGATTTTCCATCAGGAGACCATGAAGGATATTTTTCATGTGAACCTGGTGATGAAGTGAGGTTCCTGGGATCCCCTTTTTCAGCAGGGAGTGTGATTATGTCCCCTCTGTAGTCAAAGACTACCCTGGCGCCGGCAGGAGAAATATTGAAGCTCCGGATATAAGTATTGCCCTGTACAAATCTTGGACGAAGCTCTAGAAGATCTGCCGCAATACCCACAGTCAGGCGGCTTGCCGAATCAGAAACAGGATTGAAGACATGGAGATAACCTCCCTGTTCAAATATTATGTTGCCGTTTCCTGAAGTTGCTTTAAGAACCGGGAAATCACTGAAAGAAGTGAGGGCTTTAACTTCACGTGAAGTAATATCATAAGAGAACAGGTTGAATTCTCCGTTTCTGTCGCTGATGAAATAGATCTTACTCCCAATCCACATCGGATCAGCATCATTGCAACCTTCTTTTGGTTGAGGTATCTTGGCTATCGAATGATCGGCAAATGAATAGATCCATATCTTTGAGGTCCTGCCTCCCCGGTAATTCTTCCATTGCTGGTATGCCGGTAGAACGGGTGTATAAGCGATCGATTTTCCATCGGGGGAATATGCAGCGGTATAACCATAGGGAATCTCGAGCTGAACCGGAAATCCTCCCGTCACTGGTACAAGGAAGAACTGCATGTATGCGCCGGTGAAAGAAAAGCGAGGGGAAGCAAACAGGACATTTGATCCGTCCGGCGAAAATCCTCTTACCAGGTCGTTTCCCGGGTGCCATGTAAGCCTCTTCGGAATCCCACCTTCCACGGGAACTATAAATACATCGGTGTTCCCGTCATACTGTGCACTGAAAGCAATAGACTTCCCATCGGGTGAGAATATCGGATCAGATTCGATACCCTCATCTACAGTGAGTCTTCTGGGCTGTCTGCCATCCCGGTCAGCAATCCACAGATCTTCGGCATAGATAAAAGCAATATGATTTGCACTAATTGCCGGTTGTGACAACATCCTGGTATCCTTTATATTTATTCCTGTCAAATCTTTTGCAGGGACTGTAAGAAGAGCTGCCAGGCTCATTAACAGAACAATACTTTTTTTCATGGAATTAAGTTTTTATTAATAATGGGACTTTTTATCAAAAATAATGGGATGCTGTGTCTGAACAACTTTAATCCTTTCTGAAATTATGATTTACTCCTGCCTGCTGGGTTGGAGTAATAACCAGGTCGTTTATACAGACATGAGCGGGAAGAGTCGCACAAAAAAAGATCACATCGGCAACATCTTCTGCAGTAAGTGCATCAATACCCTTGTAGACTGAACGTGCTTTCGTTTCATCGCCTTTAAATCTGACCAGTGAGAACTCGGTATCTGCCATTCCTGGCGCAATATGGGTTACCTTGATATTGTTCTTAAGGAGATCTATCCTTATAGATTTTGATAAAGAATCCACTGCAGATTTAGTTGCACAATAAACATTGCCGTTCTCATAGACATCCCTTCCTGCTATTGACCCGATATTAATGATATGTCCTCTTCCACGTGCAACCATCCCTGGAGCGACAGCCCTGGTAACATACAGAAGACCCTTTATATTCGTATCGATCATTCGTTCCCAGTCGTCAGTATCACCGGCGTCGATGTGAGACAGACCTGCAGCCAGCCCTGCATTGTTGACAAGAATATCTATATCCTTCCACTCGGGTGCCAGATTATTAATAACGGAAAATACCTCATCCTTCTTTCTTACATCGAAATGAAGTGATAATACCTTGTTGCCATGTGAAAGAAGCTCTTTTTGAAGTTCATCAAGCCGCTCTTTTCTGCGCCCTGTTATTATTGTATTAAAGCCGTTCTGTGAGAATTTTGCAGCTACTGCCCGTCCAAAGCCGGCTGTTGCGCCGGTAACCATTACAATCTTATTCATGGATTTTTCTTTAGCATTATTTCTGTAAAAATAGAAATATTTTAAATCTTTGTCTGTTGTATTTCAATGGTTAATAACAGGGAAGCCATGGACAAGGGAAAGAAAGAGGCTGTTATATCGATGTTCGATTCGATCGCGTGGCGTTACGATTTCCTTAACCATCTACTTTCATTTGGATTTGATCGTTACTGGAGAAGAAATGCAATTAAAGCTATCTCGCTGATCCAGAAGAACCCTAAGAATATCCTTGATGTAGCAACGGGAACAGGCGATCTTGCAATTGCAGCGATGAGGCTGAAGCCATTAAAGGTAACAGGTGTTGATATTTCGGCAAAAATGCTCGAAACAGGGAGGGAGAAGGTAAGAAGGAAGGGATTCACCGAAGAAATTGATCTCATTGAGTGCGATATTGAAAAAACATCTTTCAGGGAGAATATATTTGATGTGGTTATGGTAGCTTTTGGAGTCAGAAATTTTTCAGATCCTGTAAGAGGTCTTAAAGAAATGTACCGGGTTTTGCGTGGTGACGGAACACTGATGATACTTGAGTTTTCAAAGCCTTCCGGGTCACTCTTTAAACAGGTTTATGACTTCTATTTCATGAAGATCCTGCCGGTTGCGGGACGGATATTTTCAAGAAACAGGAGTGCATACAGGTACCTGCCCGATTCCGTAATGCAATTTCCCGATAATGAGAGTTTTATTGAACTTCTTGAGAAAGCTGGTTTTACAGAGATAGGTCAGAAAAAGATGACAGGAGGCATTGTCAGTATTTATACAGGAATCAAACCTCAGGTACAATAAATACCATATAATAACAGTTTATAATTTTGCGCCCCTGAATTAGATCTTAATAATTTGAAGAAACGAATTCCCGATATCCTGTTATTTATATTTCTGTTGTTTATCAGCTCCGGTCTCTATGGGCAAAAACAAAAGCCAAAGAATGAATCGTGGTATGATGAAAAGCTGCTTCATTTTGGTTTCAGCCTGGGATTCAATGCAATGGATTTTAATATTACACCATCCCAGGAATACCTTGAGCTGGATTCCCTTTATCCCGAGGTCAGCAAGCTTAATCCTGGGATAAATATCCAGATAGTAACAGACCTGCGCCCTGCAAAATATTTCGATCTCAGATTCCTTCCCGGCGTATCATTCGGTCAGCGCAACATAAGGTTTTATAAGGATACGGTACTGTTTAACCAGAGACAAAGACTTGAATCATCATTCCTCGAATTTCCCCTGCTGATTAAATATAAAGGGATGAGGCTTAATAATGTCAGACCTTACCTGGTCGGAGGTATAAATTTTCGTTATGATCTGGCCGCAAAAAGGGAGTTTGATGATGAAAAGCCTGTATATCTGAGGCTAAAGAAACCTGATCTTTATTATGAAATAGGCAGCGGATTAGACTTTTACCTGAAGTATTTCAAACTGTCCGTTGAAATAAAAATGTCAAATGGCATCAGGAATATACTGGCAAATGATGCAGCTGCAGGGCACCCTGAATTCCGCAATGCCATTGAAAAAATGAAATCCCAGATTTGGATCATTGCCTTTCATTTTGAGTAAAAATGGCAAAGCTGGTACAGATTACCCTTCCACCCGAAGAAGCTGCCGATGAATCCCTCCTGCGTAAAATTTCTGCCAGACTGGCCAATATTGAACCTGCGGATATAGCCTTTCTCAGGATTCTGAAACGTTCAGTCGACGCAAGGAAAAGAAATATTGTTGTGAATCTGACTATGGAAGTCATCCACCACGGGGAGACCATAAAAAGTCCTGTTAATCCATTCATTCCGAAAGATGTATCAAACCACCAGGAAATAATTATAGTCGGTGCAGGTCCGGCCGGATTATTTGCTGCATTGCGCTTGGTAGAGCTTGGATTACGTCCTGTCATCTTTGAACGGGGTAAAATGGTACCTGAACGGAAGAAGGATATTGCAAGAATAAGCAGGGAAAATATTATAAATCCTGACAGCAATTATTGTTTCGGGGAGGGCGGTGCAGGGACATTCTCGGACGGAAAGCTATACACCAGGTCGAAGAAGAGAGGTGATAATTCAAGGGTTCTGGAGCTTTTGTGTCTCCACGGGGCAAATGAAAACATACTGTATGAAGCACATCCTCATCTCGGCACTGATAAGCTGCCAGGAATAATTTCGGCGATAAGAAAAACTATAATTGATTGCGGCGGACAAATTTTCTTTGGGAAGAGAATTACGGATTTCGTGCTGGATGGTAACAGGATAAAAGGTATTGTTACTTCTGAGAATGAGAAATTTTTTGCCTCATCAGTTATCCTGGCAACAGGGCATTCTGCAAGGGATATCTATGAAATATGCAAAAGGCACACGATTGACCTTGAGGCGAAATCCTTCGCAATGGGGATCAGGGTGGAGCATCCACAAGAACTGATTGACAGGATACAATACCATGGACAGCCGCGGGGAAAGTATCTTCCTGCCGCTTCATACAACATAGTAAAACAGGTGGATGGAAGAGGAGTATACTCATTCTGCATGTGCCCCGGGGGATTCATTGTTCCATCGGCTACAATGCAGGAAGAAGTGGTGGTGAATGGTATGTCGCCTTCCCGTAGAAATTCGCCTTATGCAAATTCGGGAATTGTTGTTGAGATACGGAAAGAGGATCTCAGGGAATTCAGTAAGTACGGTGAACTGGCCGGCATCGCATTTCAGAAAGAACTTGAGGTGATGGCATGGGAAAATGGCGGAGAGTCGCAAAAAGCACCTGCCCAGAGAGTGACAGATTTTGTTTCCGGTAAAAGTTCAGGTACGCTTCCCCGGGTCTCCTATATGCCAGGGATTATCTCATCACCTGTTCACAGCTGGCTTCCGGCTTCAATTGGCGGCAGATTACAGCAGGGCTTCAGGTTGTTTGATAAAACCATGAAAGGATTCATTACTGACGAAGCTGTGGTTCTTGGTGTGGAATCGAGAACCTCTTCTCCTGTCAGAATATTACGAAATACCGTAACTCCTGAGCATATCAGGATTGCGGGTTTGTTCCCCTGCGGTGAAGGTTCAGGTTATGCAGGAGGTATTGTATCATCGGCAGTAGACGGGATCAAAGCCGCGGAGGCAATAGCCTGTAGCTTGTAGTTCATAGCTCATAGCTCGTTGTAGTATGCCCTAAGCCCTACGCTCTTCGCACTTTGCTCTCTGCCCTTTGCCTTACAGCTGCCTGCCCCTGCTTCTGGTAAATTCCGAAAAGATTACAGATGCTGCCATGCTTACGTTCAGGGAATCAATACCGGGTGTACTATCAGCCAGCCTGGGTATTGCTATTTTATCGGTAACAACCTGAAGCAGCTCATCTGAGATCCCTTTCGACTCGTTTCCCAGGAGAATTATTCCTCTGTCGGCAAGCCTGGAGGAATAAATTGATTCTCCGTCGAGAACTGCACCATAAACTGGCAAATTCATCGCAATTGCTTTAGCAAGTATTTCTTTCAGGCTGGTATAAAAAACCTTTACCTGTAAGGTAGCACCCATGCTTGCCTGGATTACTTTCGGATTGTAAACGTCAACACAATCAGGGGAACAGTAGATGTTTATTAATCCGAACCATGCTGCAGCCCTTATTATTGTCCCAAGGTTTCCCGGATCCTGAACACAATCGAGCGCCACTGTCAGCCCTTTCTTCAGATCCGACAGGTCGGGAGCATTTTCCGGCATTTCAACAACGGCCAGGGCATTATGAGGAGTCTTCAGCGTGCTGATCTTTTTCAGCTCTTCATAGCTTGCAGGTATGATCTCTTCGATCCCCTTTTTAAGGAACAGGGGTAATGAATTCAGAAACTCAGGTTTTGCCACAAGCTGTTTGATCCTGACCCTGGCTGAAAGATATTCTTTCACCAGTTTGTCACCTTCAATTACGAATAGCCGCTGCTCGTCCCTTATCTTTTTCTTCTGCAGGGAGACAATGAAATTTATCTCATTCTTGCTGACCATTTAACGCAGGGATTATCCGGAACATCATTAATTATGATATATTTGTCTAATCATATTCATTTACAAATTTTGGAAAAAAATAGCTCAAATAAAAATATATATTTCCTGATATATTCCCTTCTTTCGTTTCTTGCAGTATTATTCATAATATCTTGTAATCCAACAAAATACGTTCCACAGAATGAGACATTGCTCGATAAGAACCATATTACAATAAACAATGACGGCATCAAGAAGGCTGAACTGGAGCCATACATCAGACAGAAGCCGAACAAGAGGATCTTCGGAACCAGGTTTCACCTGGGATTATATAATCTTTCCAACATAGAAAAACAGAAATGGCCTCACACATGGTTGAGGGAGATAGGCGAGGAGCCTGTCATATATGACCCCTATTCTACTGAAAAATCGAGGGAGCAGATTGAATCTTATGTGGAATCAAAAGGATATTTCGACCGAAAGGTAACAGACACGGTTGAAACGGCTGCCCGCAAATCAGAAGTTTACTACACTGTCAATCTGACGACACCTTACACTATCCGGAATCTCTATTATGAGATTGCGGATACAACAATAAGGAAATTAGTTTATCACGATTCTGTAGGGTGTCTGATAATAAGAGGAAAACCATTTGATGTGGATGTTCTCCAGGATGAGAAGTCACGTATTGAACGTACTATTAAAGACAAGGGTTTTTATAACTTTTCAGGGGATCATATTTACTTTAATATAGACAGTACAATCGGTAACAGGCAGGTAAATATTTTTTACGGAGTAAAGAAATACTCCACTCTTAATAATTATAACAGGGCCATTCTTGTCAATCATCCGATATACTCAGTTAATAGGGTTTATATTTTTCCTGACTTTGTACCTAAAGATGCCCTGGAGGGAGGCACGGAATACCTTAGAAATCTTGACACTATTGAATATAAAGGGTATTATTTCATAAAAGCAAGGAAGGATGAATCCAAGTTAAATTATGACGTGATCGTTCAGTCTCTCTACCTTAAACCCGGGTCACCATACAGTCTTTCAAACACCGAACAGTCTCAGACACATTTGTTATCTCTAAAGATATTCAGGCTCGTAAAGATATTTTACACTGAACTTCCGGGTCAGCTGAATGAGCAATTCACAGAATTAAAAGTTGACTGCAATATTCAGCTGACACTCCTGAGTCAGCAATCTTTCAGGGTTGAAGTCGAGGGAACCCATACGGAAGGTAACCTTGGAGGTGCCCTGAACCTTATTTATTCGCATAAGAACCTGTTTCATGGAGCGGAACTGTTTAATCTCAAATTAAAGGGTGCGTATGAAGCACTTTCACAAAAGCAATACCAGCTAAGAAGTTCTCAGGAATTTGGAGCCGAAACAAGTCTCAGGTTCCCAAAATTTCTCCTTCCATTTATCAAGAAAGAGGATTTTATCAGGAAATATAATCCGACGACGACCCTGCTTGCTGCTTATAATTATCAGAGCCTGCCATTCTATACAAGAACGATAGCTAATGCTACTTTTGGTTATAACTGGTACGGGGGCAAATTTGTTACTCACATGGTGAATCCCGTTCAGCTCAACTTTGTCAGGCTGCCAAAAGATAAGATCCATCCTGATTTCCAGACAAGAATTGATACGACTCCTTACCTGGCATATAGCTACAAAAGCGTCATGATACTGGGGTCAAATTATTCATTTATTTTCAATGACCAGCAACTTCAGAGATCAAAGGACTATCGGTTCATAAGGATAAATGTTGAAGCTTCGGGAAATATACTGAGGTTACTTGGTAACCTGACAGGTACCAGGGATTCTTTGGGAAGTTATAACATTTTTAAGCAGCCTTTTGCCCAGTATGTCAGGGCTGATATTGATATGAGGTACAACAGAATAATCAACGATGTAAGTTCCGTTGTTTTCCGTGGGTTCATAGGTGCAGGTATTCCATATGGGAATTCGATCGAAATGCCGTTTGAAAAGCAGTATTTTGGCGGCGGTGCAAATGGTATAAGGGCCTGGCAGGTCAGATCCCTGGGTCCGGGATCATACAGATCGCCTGATGAAGATGCCGGAACAGAAACCTTAAACATTCCGTATCAGACTGCTAATATTAAGCTGGAAGCAAATGCGGAATACAGGTTCAACCTCTTCTGGATACTGGAGGGAGCTCTTTTCCTTGATGTTGGTAATATCTGGACAACAAATAAAAAAGACAATTCACGGCCCGGATCCCTTTTCAAATTCAACAAGTTTTATGATGATCTTGCAGTCGGTACCGGTTTAGGCCTCAGGTTTGACCTCGATTTCGTGTTATTAAGAGCAGACGTCGGAATGAAACTCAGGGATCCAGGCATTCAGACCGGATCAAAGTGGGTAACAGACTGGTCAGAATATTCAGATCCCTACGGTTATGATGGCCAGGTCTTTACATTAGTTGTAGGGATAGGATATCCTTTCTGATCTGAAGAAAAAAAATCGATAATTCCAGAAGATTTTCCTCAAGGAATTCGTAAATTGCGGCTGGTCTCACTGCATAGTTTAATGAATCACTTATTTCTTGAACAGTTAAAGGACTGGTTCGGTTTTACCCGCAGGGAAAGACGGGCGACATTTATCATTTTAATATTGATTATATGTGTCCTGATAATGAGATATTCAATTCCCGCGAAGCATATCAGCTACAGCTTAAGCTATATAAACCGGGATACGTCTGGTTCAGTAAACCAGCAGGAATCGGTTAGTTCTATGTCCGGAAATATATCTGGTAACCAGGTACATAAAGATCAGTATCCTGCCCGGCAGGAACATTTGATAGAAATTAATACATGCGATTCAGCTGATCTTGAGAGACTTCCCGGGATCGGGCCGGTCTTGTCAGCCAGAATAATCAAATACCGGAACCTCCTCGGAGGATATGTGAGCACAGGTCAGCTTAAGGAGGTTTACGGACTGACGCCTGAGACATTTGAACTTATTTCCGGAAGGGTATTTGCAGATCCGTCATATGTAAAAAAGATCAATATAAATGTGGCAGATTACAAGCAACTTATAAGGATTCCGTATCTTGAGAGATATGATGTCGCTGCAATATTAAAGTACAGGGAGTTAAAGGGAAGGATAGCGGGAATAGGTGATCTTGTTGATAATAAACTTATAACTGTCGAACAGGGAGAGAAGATCAAAGGGTACCTGGTGTTTGGAGAATAATCCTTTGATCAGTTCCTCCCTTCAGAGGGGGAGGACAACCCTCTGATCCCCTTTAAGGGGGAACTAATACCCCGGGCAGCTTTAATGAATTAGGATGATATGACATTTTAAGAAATAATTAACTCTTTAAATTTTGATACCACTTCAGGAATCTGTATCTTTAATAAATCGTAATTCTGTATAATGGGTATAGTCTTAATTTCTAAATATCAAAAATCAGGCATCATGATTAACTTATCTCCTTAAAATTTTGAAAAGAATTTTTCTTTTGCTACATTTGCGCCTCGTTTAAAAACAGTAGATTGATTATGATAATTGTACCATTAAAAGAAGGCGAAAATATTGAAAGGGCTTTAAAAAAGTTCAAGAGAAAGTTTGAGAAGACGGGTGTAATTAGGGAATTACGCTCCCGTCAGGCTTTTGTTAAGCCTTCTGTACGCCGCAGGGAAGAAATCAAGAAGGCCAAGTACGTTCAGAAAATGCAGGAAAGCGAAGAATAGTCTGTCGTCTGCATTGGTGATTTAAATATAACAGCCAGGTGGTTCCTTCATGAGTCACAAGGAATCGTTCTTACAATATATACAAACTGAAAAGCGGTACTCTCCGCATACTGTCCGGTCCTATAAAAATGACCTGGAACAGTTTTTCTCCTTTCTGGCATCACACGATATGCCGGAGGCTCCAGATAAGATAACCTCACACGAGATAAGGGCATGGATAGTTTATATGCTCGAAAATGGCTATACGTCTGTAAGTGTTCACAGGAAAATATCTTGCCTGAGGATTTTTTACCGTTATCTGAGGAAGGAGGGAGTAATCAACGGGGATCCGCTTGAAAAGGTAGTACTGCCCAGGAAGAAAAAAAGCATTCCGGTGTTTGTGGAGGAAAATGCACTCGATAAACTGCTTGACGATTTTAGTTTCGGAGAGGATTTTAATGGACTGAGAAACCGTACCATAATTGAAATGCTTTATCTGACCGGTATGAGAAGGTCAGAACTGACCGGTTTACGAACCTCCGATGTTGACTTCTCAGAATTTGTTGTTAAGGTTACGGGAAAAAGAAATAAACAACGCATCATTCCACTGACCAGGACATTCACCAGGCGGCTGCAGGAGTATCTGGAGGAAAGGAACAAAATTGCCGGTCAGGCTGCAGGTGGGTGGTTTTTTGTTACTGACAGAGGGAACAAGTTATATGACAAGTATGTTTATAATACTGTTAAGGCTTATCTCGCCATGGTTACAACGATTGATAGGAAAAGCCCTCATATTCTGAGGCATACGTTTGCCACCCATATGCTTAACAGAGGTGCTGACCTGAATTCAATAAAGGAGTTCCTTGGGCATGCAAACCTTTCAGCCACACAGATTTATACTCATAACACATTTGAAAAGCTTAAGAAAATATATAAACAGGCTCATCCGAGAGCTTAAATGTTAATCAAATAAACAGGAGGTACTACTATGAACGTTCAGATTCATTCGGTAAGGTTTGATGCCGACAAAAAGCTAATCGAATTTGTAAGTCAGAAACTGGATAAACTTACCCAGTTTGGTGAGGACATTGTTAATGCTGAAGTCTATCTTCGACTCGACAAAGATCAGATGAGAGCGAACAAAATTAGCGAAATTAAGCTGGATTTGTCTGGTGGACCTTTATTCGCAAAGAAGCAAAGCAAGACTTTTGAAGAGGCAACTGATGATGCTATAAATGCCCTTAAAAAACAGATTACCAAACATAAGCAGAAGAAGCGGGGAGTATAGTCCTGGTCCCTGCAAAAATCTTGTGATTTATTTTGATAAATGAAATATTAATTAATACATTTGCAGACCGATTTTTGAGGGTATATCGGCTCTGTTCGGGACGTTCTTTAAATTGCCGATGTAGCTCAGTTGGTCAGAGCAGCTGATTTGTAATCTGCAGGTCGGGGGTTCGAATCCCTTCATCGGCTCTTGAAGGAGTTGTAGATGTGTGTCTTAAGAGTTGACTCTGTTTCAAGGGGGAGATACCAAAGTGGCCAACTGGGGCAGACTGTAAATCTGTTGGCGGAAGCCTTCGTAGGTTCGAATCCTGCTCTCCCCACCAGACGGGGAGAGAACATATCCGGAAGGGCTAAATTCCGGTAAGGAAACGGACCTCTTTGGACGATAACAGGCGGGAGTAGCTCAGTTGGTAGAGCATCAGCCTTCCAAGCTGAGGGTCGCGGATTCGAACTCCGTCTCCCGCTCACTTTTTGATGCCAGAGTAGCTCAGGGGTAGAGCACTTCCTTGGTAAGGAAGGGGTCAGGGGTTCAATTCCCCTCTCCGGCTCAACGAGAACTAAACAAATTTGTGAATAAGATATAGATAAACTT
>JADDYF010000393.1 GCA_015712185.1 Bacteroidales bacterium | reverse complement strand
ATGGCACAACCTGATTGATGGAATGGAAATTTACATAAAATTGACTTTATTTTTATAATTTCGCCATTCAATTCTGATATTCAAAGTAAGTCAAAATTAAGCCTTTCATTATGAATATATTTCGCAATTTCTGCTTCCTGATGTCAGCAGTAATGATCATTCTCTCTGCCTCGTCGTGCAGGAAACCAGCTGACAAAGATTCCCTGAGCATACCCTACGAGAAGTATGTCATGCCGAACGGGCTCCAGGTGATACTGCATACTGATCATTCCGATCCAATGATAGCTTATTCGATCATGTATCATGTTGGATCGAGCAGGGAGATACCCGGGAAAACAGGTTTTGCCCACCTTTTTGAGCACCTTCTTTTCGCTGGTTCGGAAAATGTACCAACAGGCATGTTTGATAAGATCCTGGAGGGTGTGGGTGGATATAACAACGGCGGGACCGGCCGTGATATAACTGTATATTTTGAAATGTTCCCAAAAAATGCCCTTGAAAAAGTGCTGTGGTTGGAATCGGACCGGATGGGCTTCTTTATTAATTCAGTGAATCAACGTGCTCTCGCCATACAGCAAAATGTTGTGCAGAACGAAAAGAGACAGAGTGTAGATAATTCACCATATGGTTTTACCCAGGACGTGATATATAAGAACCTCTACCCTGCAGGTCATCCTTACAGCTGGGATGTTATAGGTGAAATGGAAGATCTTAAGAATGCGACACTCGATGACGTTAAAACCTACTACGAAAAATTTTATGGTCCGAATAATGCTACACTGGTCCTGGCAGGAGATTTCGATTCTGATTCCGTCAGGCTTCTGATTGACAAATACTTCGGAGAAGTAGATCCGCACGGTGATGTACCGGGCCGTGGACCTTTGGTTCCATCTCTGGAAACTACCAGGAAGCTGTTTCATGAAGACAATTTTGCGAATGTACCTGAGATAAATATGGTATGGCCTGTGCCACAGGTCTACCATGAAGATATGTACGCCCTTGATTTTCTTGCAAGAATTCTCTCTTCAGGTAAAAAGGCACCATTATACAAAGTACTGGTCAGGGAAAAACAGTTAACCTCCACCACTTCTGCATATAACAGCTCTGATGAGCTGGCTGGTGAATTCACAATCTCAATACGAGCCAATGAAGGTAAAACGCTGAAAGAAATTGAAGATGCTGTATTTGAAGCATTTGGCCGTTTTGAAAAAGAAGGGATCAAAGAAAAGGATATTGAAAGAGTAAAAGCCCTGTCGGAAAAGAGCTTTTATGACGGACTGAACAGCATAATGATGAAATCGATGCGGCTTGCGCAATATAATACCATGACAGGTAATCCAGGCTATATAAAAACTGATATCGAAAATATCAAAGCAGTCACAATAGAGGATATACTGTATGTTTACAATAAGTATATCAAGGATAAACCGCATATTGTCACGAGCTTTTTCCCGAAAGGCAAGCCTGAGATGATGGCAGAAAATTCGGTGGCTGCAGGCGTTAAAGAAGAGGATATAAGTGAAGCGAGCCAGGTGGATATAGGTGAGGCAGAAGATATTAAGATCAAAAAAACACCCTCGCGGATCGACCGTTCAAAAGAACCGCCGGCAGGCCCCGAACCTGAAGTAAACATTCCAAAGATATGGAAAGCAAAGCTGGAAAACGGTATCAGTGTTTCAGGTATACATAATACGGAGCTGCCGCTGGTTGATATAAGCCTGATCATTGACGGAGGTGTTTACCAGGATAATATCAGCATGCCTGGTGTTGCCAGCATGGTGGCAAGTGTACTGCCACAGGGTACAAAGAACAAAACACCTGAAGAGCTTGAGGAGGAAATTGAACTGCTGGGATCGAATATTTATGTATCGCCCAGCAGGGAAGAGATTACCATGAATGCCAGCACCCTCTCGCGTAATTTTGAAAAAACGGTTCTTCTCATGAAGGAGATACTTCTGGAGCCGAGATGGGATACAACAGAGTTCAACATAGCCCTTACCAGGACCAAAAACAATATCATTCAGTCGGAAGCGCAGCCAAGGAGCGTTGCCAGCCTGGAGTTCTATAAACTGATTTACGGCGTCAGCCATATATTCGGCTATAACACCAGGGGTATGAAAGAATCGGTTGAGAACATCACACTTAATGATCTGAAAACATATTATGACAGAAATTTTTCTCCATCAGTAACAAGAATCCTTGTAGCCGGAAATGTCAGTAAGGAAATGGTGCTTGAGACACTCAGACCTTTCGTGAACTTGTGGAAAGAGAAAGCAGTTGCCATGAACAATTACCCCATAAAGGCAAATCCGGAAAAGTCAACGATATATTTTGTTGATATTCCCGGTGCACGTCAATCGGTGATCTATGCCGGGTACCTTGCGCTGACAAGAGATAATCCCGATTTTGTCAAGGCAGATTTCGTTAATTACAGGCTTGGCGGCGCTTTCACGAGCATCTTCAACCAGATACTCCGCGAAGAGAAAGGATTCACATACGGCGCCTCAAGTTATTTCCAGGAAATGAAGACCCCTGCGCCGTTTATTATCTCTACAAGTGTCAGATCAGATGCAACATTCGAATCAGTTCAAATCATTAAGGAGGAAATGGAGAAATACCGGAACGGCATCTCTGAAGATGACCTTCAATTCATAAAAAACTATATGATCAGGTCGAATGCGCTGCGTTTTGAGACAAACAGTGCACTTGTAGGAATGCTCTCAACAATGACGAAATATGGTTTCGCGGATGATTTTATCAAAAAAGAGGAAGATATCATAAAAAGCATAACCGTGGAGGATCATAAGGCAATTACGGTAAAATATATAATTCCTGACAGGATGTATTATGTAATAGCCGGTGATGCTGCAACTCAGATGAAACCTCTTGAAAAAATAGGATTCGGGAAACCAGTACTTATTCAGAAATAATAAATTAAAATCAGGAACTTTTTACTGAATGTTACCGGCTTCCGGCTACCGGCTGGCGGTTGCGTAGCGTGGAAGAGTATTTATTTCCCTGTCATGTTGAGGGAAGCGACATAATAGTCAGGATCAACAACTATAGTCACATCATCAGTTTCAAGGTCGATGGAGTCAAATCGTGCAGAAGGGACTATTTTTCTTGCCGCTCCTGAGATATGTATTCTCAGAGGCATATTGAATCCCGGCACGCAGTTGTTCCACCTGAAATTCAGCTTCTTATCCTTAATATAATACTCAAAAACAGGTATCCTCACATCTCTCAGGTACTGATCAAAAAATGGTTTGAGGTTCAATCCTGTTTTTTCACTCATATAGTTCTCTATCTGCGAGCCTTTCACAACCTGATGGTAAAATTCCTTGTTCAGACCCCGGAGAATGCTCCTCCATTTCTCATCATCATCCACTATCTGCCGGAGTGTATGGAGCATATTTCCACCTTTCGGATACATGTCGCCTGAACCGCTGACGTTGACATTATAGAAACCGGTTATGGGGCGGTCATTTCTGATGCTTCGGCGTGTACCGCGGGCATAATCCGTTCCGGCCTCCTTGCCGTAATGATATTCGACATAAAGGTTCTCTGAATAGTTGATAAAACTTTCATGGATCCACATATCTGCTATATCCTCGTATGTTATGCTGTTAGCGAACCATTCATGACCTGATTCGTGTATGATTATAAAGTCGAACTTGTTGCCCCATCCCGATCCGCTCTGGTCAACACCCAGATAGCCATTCTGGTACTTATTTCCATAGGTGATTGAACTCTGATGTTCCATTCCCAGGTATGGCACCTCGACAAGCTTGTAACCATCCTCATAGAAAGGATAAGGCCCGAACCAGTATTCAAAGGCCGCCAGCATCATGGGTGCCTGTTCAAAATGCTTCCGGGCTTTCTCAAGGTTCTCCCTTAAGACATAGTAATCGCAATCGAGTCTACCTTTTTCCCCGTTGAACACCTCTGAAAAATGTACATAATCGGCAATATTTATATTGACTCCATAATTATTTATCGGATTAGCTACAAACCAGTTAAATGTGGTTGTCTTATTCCGCTGCTTAACAACAGACCTGAGCCGCCCGTTAGAGACATCCATGAGTCCTGCAGGGACATTGACGCTGATCATCATGCTGTCGGGCTCATCGTACATGTGGTCTTTGCAGGGCCACCAGATGCTTGCTCCGTCGCCCTGGCAAGATGAAGCTACGAATGGCAGATTATTGCTGTCTTTCTTCCAGGTTATCCCTCCCATCCACGGAGGCCTTGTTGAGATCCGGGGTCTTCCTCCATAACTCAGTTTAACCGAATAAATTCTCCCGGGTTCCTGGGTATCGGCCATCTGTATCCAGAAAACACTTCCCTCTCTTTTGAATTTCAGTGTTTTTCCGTTTTGTTCGGCCCTGAGAAGATCAAGTGGTTCCTGAAGATCAATCTGCATGACCTTTCCGGGATTGATTACCCTGTATGTCACTGTATTAGATCCAACAATTGTGCTGTCGGAAGGATTTACGGCAATATCCAGATGATAATAGGTCAGGTCCCACCACAGCCTTTCAGGTGTTACAGATCCCCGCAGGGTATCCTGTCTTGTGAATATCTTTCCTGAAGGCGCGACATACTGTGCCTTAACAGAAATCAGGAAAGAGAACCCGATAAAGAGGAAAATGTATCTGATTAGTATCTTTCTCATGGAACAATGGTTTATGATAAATGACAAAAGTAATAAGATAAAGTTATTCAATATTTCTATCCTTAATGGTGTTTCCTTCCGTCCCGTTTAACTTTTAAACCTGCTCTATTTGCAGGATAAAATGTTAAATTTATCCCTGACAATGAAGAAAATCCTCCGGTTAATCCTGTCAGGATCAATTATTCTGACTTTTTCAGTAAACGGGCAATCAGTCAATCACTGGGAAACAGTTGTTTACAACAACGATTTATGGAAATATTTCACGGGGTTATCCGAACCTGATCCCGGATGGAGGCTCCTGTCGTTCAGTGATGACACATGGGCCCAGGGGCAGGGAGGATTTGGGTTTGGAGATAATGATGACAATACGGTTATTCCTGTCTGCACATCGGTCTACATAAGGAGAAAATTCAATGTTACCGATACCGGTGCCATAGTATCTGCCATTCTTAACATGGATTATGACGATGCATTTGTAGCCTATCTGAACGATGTGGAGATAGCCAGGGTTGGGATATCTGGTGTACATCCTGCTTACAATCAGACTGGCAATGACCATGAAGCTACTATGTACCGCGGAAGGGAGCCGGAGTCGGTTCTTATCGATAAAAATAAACTTGACCTCTGCCTGATAGAGGGAGAAAATATCCTGGCAGTACAGGTGCATAACAGCTCCTTAGCATCCTCTGATATGTCATCAAATGTGTTTTTTTCTTTTGGCATCATTAACACATCAAATGACTATGGTCCGGTACCTTCATGGTTTGTTCCTCCGGTAGAATTTGCTTCATCGAACCTTCCCATTGTAGTCATTAATACTTTGCCGGGTCAGATTATTATGGATGAACCAAAGATCACTGCCGACATGAAGATAGTGCATAACGGAGGTACAGCATTAAACCATGTCTCCGATCCGGGGAATATCTATTCAGGTAAAACAGGCATTGAGATCCGGGGAAGATACTCGGCTTCCCTTCCTCAGAAACCATACGGAATTGAAACCCGAGATGAGACCGGGGCTAATCTTGATACTGCCTTGCTGGGGATGCCTTCTGAAAATGACTGGATACTGCTCGCAAACTATAATGACAAGACCTTCCTGAGGAACTTCCTGGCATTTGAGTTATTCAGGCAAATGGGTCATTATGCACCCCGTTCCAGATTCTGTGAAGTGGTAGTGAACAATGATTACCAGGGAATATACCTGTTGACTGAAAAGATTAAAGTTGACAAAAACCGCGTTGATATAGCGAAACTTAATCCAGATGAAAACGACGGGGATGACATTACAGGTGGTTACATGTTTAAAAATGATTACTTTACCGCCAACGACAGCTGGGTAAGCAAATATTCACCTGTTAACAAACCCGGTGCACAGGTGCGATTTGTCTATTATGATCCGGAACCGGATGAACTGACTTATCAGCAAAAGGACTATATATCAGGTTTCGTTGACGCATTTGAGAATATACTTTACTCCCCTGAATTCGCGGATCGGCAGACCGGTTACAGTGCATATATTGATGTAAATTCATTTGCCGATTATTTCATCATCGGCGAGATTTCAAGGAATGTTGATGCCTATAAAAAGAGCAGGTTCTATTACAAAGACAAGGACAGTAAAGACGGACGCATTCATTCCGGACCAGTATGGGATTATGACTGGGCCTGGAAGAATATCACGGAGAACTGCATACATTTTAACAAGACCGATGGTTCAGGTTGGGCTTACAGGATAAATGAATGCAGCGCGTTCCCTGTTCCTCCGTCGTGGGAAGTGAAGTTTTTACAGGACAGCAGGTTCATCAGAGAAATTCACGACAAATATTTTCTATTAAGAAAGCATATTCTGAGCTGCGACAATATTTATAAGATTATCGATTCGGTGGCTTTATTGCTTGATGCTGCCCAGGAACGTCATTACCAAAAATGGAAAATCCTGGGAATAAATGTCGGTACGCCGGAGTCGAGAGAGCAGCCGGCGACGTACAGCGGAGAAATACAGAAATTTAAAGAATGGATCGATACCCGTCTCAGATGGCTTGATTCAAACATGCCTGGCAGATCCTCCGCCTTACTTGAGGGTTACAAACCGATCTGCCGGATATTTCCAAATCCTGCAGGTGATAATCTGTACATCGAATCCGATACCATAATCAGCAGTGTGGTCCTTTATAATCTTTCAGGTGTACCGGTACTGGAAAAGAGTAACTGCAATGATTATTCCGCAACACTGAGACTGGGACAACTGAATCAGGGTTTGTATATTACCCGCATCAGTTTCAGGTTTGGAGGGATGATCACAAGACGCCTGGTGAAGAAATAAAAATTCACAGAACTTATACTGTAATTTATTTCGGATATTTCCTGCCAAATCATTTACTTTAGAAAAAATTAAAAAAGTCGATATGAAAAGAATATTTTATTCAGCATTTCTGGCGCTGGCAATAACTTCTATCGGCAGTGTTGTTTTACATGCCCAGGAGATGCCGCGTACGCGCGAATCGTTTAATGAAGGCTGGAAGTTCATCAGGTATTTTAATGCTTCAGATGAAGAAACTAAAGCTGACAGGGAACCTGCGGGCCTGCAGTTACCTTCAGTCAGCGACAACGCATGGAGAACTGTTGATTTACCACACGACTGGGCTATTGAAGGCCCTTTCAGCGATACACTTGAAAATAATACCGGATTGCTTCCGTGGAAAGGTATTGGCTGGTACAGAAAACATTTCACAGTAAACGAGTCTGATAAAGACAGACGGTTTTACATCGACTTCGACGGTGCAATGGCATATGCCAAAGTATGGCTCAACGGGAAATTTGTCGGAGAATGGCCCTACGGGTATACTTCTTTCAGGCTTGATCTGACACCTTATATTAAAACCGGAGGTGAAAACGTAATTGCAGTGAGGCTTGATACAAAGAGCTGGGATTCAAGGTGGTATCCGGGGGCAGGGATTTACCGCAACGTCTGGCTGGTAAAAACCCGGCCGGTACATATTGCTTATAACGGTGTTTACTGCACTACTCCTGAGATTAAAAAGGAAACAGGAACTGTAAGTCTGAATACAGAAGTTGAAAGCCATCTGGATGGACCAATCCCTGTTACAATCAAAGCTGCTGTTTATAAGCTGAATGAAAAACTTGAACTATCGTTATCCCCTGTTGCAGAATCTCCGGTTGCCGGAGCTGTTATAACGGCTATGGATAACCACAGGTTCAGGCTCGATCTGACTGTTAAGAATCCGGTACTCTGGGATATTGAAAATCCTGAACTATATACCGCTGTTGTGACTGTCTCGCTGGGATCGACTATTGTTGACAGATATGCAACAAATTTCGGCTTCAGGACTCTAAATTTTACTCCGCGCGATGGTTTCTACCTGAACGGGAAGAGAGTGGAAATTAAAGGTGTCTGCAACCATCATGATCTTGGGGCCCTGGGAGCTGCTTTCAACACAAGAGCTGCGGAACGACAGCTCGAGATACTGAAAGAGATGGGCTGCAATGCCATCAGAACCAGCCATAATCCTCCGGCACCGGAATTGCTGGATCTTTGTGACAAAATGGGCTTTCTTGTAGAGGATGAGGCATTTGATACATGGAAGACACCAAAGAAAAGGAATGATTACAATAAGCTGTTTTATGCATGGCACGAGGAAGATCTGAGGGCGATGGTACGCCGCGATCGTAATCATCCTTCTGTCTTTATATGGAGCACGGGGAATGAGGTGGGAGATCAGAATAATCCTGCACTCTCCGAGAGCCTCAGAGCTGTAATAAAATCTGAAGACAATACACGACCGGTTACTGTTGGCTGCAACTGGGATGAATCGGGCACAAATGGCTTTCAGAAGACTGTTGATGTATTTGGAATAAACTATCGTCTGTACAGGTACGACGCTTTCTTCGCATATAAGGATAACATCAACCTTCCTTTCCATTCAAGCGAATCAGCATCGACTGTCAGTTCAAGAGGAGAATATTTTTTCCCGGTGGTTGAAGGTGATCTCAATAATAACCTGCCGGGTAATGGGATCTTCCAGGTATCGTCGTATGATCTCGCATATCCGGCATGGGCATCCACTGCTGACCAGCAATGGCAGATGCAGGACAAATATCCCAGTGTCTTCGGTGAGTTTGTATGGACAGGTTTCGACTATCTTGGTGAGCCTACGCCCTATGGCGGCGATCTGACCGGTCTGAGACCCGGCAACCGAAGATATGACATGGCAAAGGCAATGCTGGATAAACAGAACGTTACAGAGGTACCTTCACGCAGCAGCTACTTCGGCATCATTGATCTGGCGGGATTTAAAAAGGACAGGTTCTATCTTTATCAGTCACGCTGGAAACCAGATCTTCCGATGGCGCATATCCTTCCTCACTGGAACTGGCCTGAAAGAAAGGGACAGGTAACACCTGTACATGTGTATACATCGGGAGATGAAGCAGAGCTTTTCCTGAATGGGAAATCGCTCGGGAAGAAAAAGAAAGGTGTATCGGAATATCGTCTCAGATGGGATGACGTGGTATATCAGCCGGGTGAACTGAAGGTTATTGCCTATAAGGACGGGCAAAAGTGGGCTGAGGATGTTATGAAGACCACCGGCAAGGCATATCAGCTGGTAATGGCAGCTGATCGTCAGACGGTTGCAGCTGACGGGAAAGATCTGATTTTTGTGACGGTAAGGATCGAAGATAAGAATAAACTTCTTGTCCCGCGCAGCAATAATCCGATCAGTTTCAGCATAGAAGGTCCCGGAAGGATAGTTGCGACAGACAATGGAGATGCCACAAGCCACGAATCATTCCAGTCACCTTCAAGAAAAGCCTATAACGGACTGTGCCTGGTAATAGTTGCAGCAGAAAAAGGCGCCTCAGGATCTTTTACATTGAAAGGCAATTCGAAAGGACTGAAAACAGCCGCTGTTAAAATCGATATAGGAAAATAGAATAAAAGGTATATTAAACCTAGAGGCTGTCTTAAAAGCAGGAATTTAAGACAGCCTTTTCTATGCTTCTCTGAAAGATGTCAGGATGATGTTAATATAAGTTAAAATTTGACGCTTTACAGGTACAAAATGGTTTTTTTCTGTACTTTCGCAACCTGTTATTACGTTGTTTGCATAACTGAAATCAATAGATGAAAAGGACACTTTTAATTACCGCTATTGTCGTCATCGTTACGACGATTGCCCTTGTTGTCTTTAACAAAGTTACATCGAAAAAGGATGCAGATGCCGAGTTTACTGAGGTAAAAAAAGGATATTTTGAGATAGTTATTACAACGACAGGTGAATTAATGGCTGAAAAATCAGTGGACATTAAGGGACCGGACTTTACCCAGGGCAGAGATATACGCGGAAATAACATCAGGATACAGGATCTCATACCCGAAGGAACCGAAGTACAAAAGGGCGATTATATAGCAACACTCGACAGAACAGAGCTCGAAAATGGTTTGAAAGATGCCCGGGAAAGGCTGGTAACCCTGCAAACGAACCTGGAAGTCGCTATCCTCGATACGGCCGTGACTCTTAACAACATAAGGGACCAGATCAGTAATCAGATTCAAACTGTTGAAGAGGCAGCCATTACACTTCGGAACTCAAAATACGAACCACCGACAACAGTCCGTCAGGCAGAAATAAACTATGACCAGGCAAAAAGAGTCCTTGATCAGATGCAGAGAAGCTATGCATTAAGGAAGGCGCAGACTTATCGGAATATCAATAATATCAAGCTTTTCCTGTCGCGAATGGAGAGAAGGATAAAGGATTATGAAGAGGTGCTGGCCGGATTTGTCATTACTGCACCATCCCCCGGAATGATAATTTATAAAAGGGACAGAAGGGGGAACAAAAGGAAGACTGGCTCTTCAATAGATCCCATGGACCGTGTGGTTGCTACGCTTCCGGACCTCTCGTCTATGTTATCAAAGGTGTATGTCAGTGAAATAGAAGTAAGTAAGGTAAAGCCAGGGCAGACTGCAAAAATCACAATTGATGCTTTCCCCGGAAAATCCTATGCAGGTACTGTAATGACAGTCGCCAATATAGGTGAAAAGCTACCTAATTCCGATTCCAAAGTGTTTGAAGTACAGATAAGGCTCGACGGAACAGATTACACACTTCGTCCATCGATGACAACAAATAACGTTATACTTATCAAATCATTCGATGATGTTGTTTACGTTCCGAATGACTGTATTCATACAGGTACTGACAGTATTCCGGTCGTTTACACAAAGACCGGGATCAGGCAGGTTGTTGTACTGGGAGAATCGAACGATAAGGAAGTGATCGTTGAGCAGGGGCTGGAACCGGGGACATCCCTCTATCTGACTTTGCCTGATAAACCCGAAAAATTCAGGATCGCCGGAGAAGAACTTATTAAAATCATAAAGGAACGCGAAAATGATAAAAGGATGCTCAACGGTAACGCCAGCAGGGAAAGCAAAAAGATAAGTCAGGCAGCATCGCTCTAAAATATCAATACTCCGAGAATGAAAAAGAAGAGGTTTTTCCTCTTCTTTTTCATTAATAGCTGATCCCGAATATCGGGACTTCTTTTACCCTGAGTTCTCTAAGATTCTTACTTCTTGTCATAGACCATTACGGTCTTAACAGGATTGCCATCCTGACCCTGTCTTGTTGATGTTATTGAAAGAGTTTTTGCATCTGTCAGGCTCCAGACTGCTGTTGTGGTCCTTTCATTACCATTGAAGTTCATCTTGGTAACTATCGTTAGGGACTTACCATCTGCCGACCATGTTGCAGTGGATTTGCTTTCACCCTGGCCCATGGTGTTTACAGTTTCTTTCCCATCGAGAGTGTATTTGGTTTCTCTGACAGTACCGTCCTGGCCTGTACGTGACTGAGTAAGAACATTGGCATCCTGAGTAACTGTGAAATTACCACCCATTCTCATGCCGCTACCCTGACCACCAGTTCCCTGGGGTAAGGTGCTCTTTTCAGCGTTCATCGCCCATGTACCAGAAAAATTAGCTTTTCCTGCCTGTGCATTTACAGTAAACGGCATAGCCAGAAAAGCCAGAATTACCATTGCTGATAACATAATCTGAAAACTTCTCACTTTTTTTTCCATATTTAAAAAATTTGTTGGTTGATTATAAAAGAATTTATCTGTTGATTACATGTATAGACAATGATTCAAAGGTATATATTCCATGATAACTGTATTTATTAATTATTGTTATTTAAGGATTTTTAAGAATTCACTGTCCATATATCCATGTAATGAGAAAAGTATTCGGATTTTTTGAGGAATTTTATTATTATTGCATCCTGAATTTTTAAAAATTACCTTAATAAATAATTTAATGTCATGATGATCAGAAAATTTTTCTCAATCGTTGCAGCGGCAGTGATACTGACTTCCTGCGGGAATACAGGTAAAAAAGAAGCTGCTACAAAAAACAGTATCCCGGGAGATGCACAAAAAGTTGAATTTGCATCGCTTATTGAAAATCCTGAGAATTATATCAACAAGAAAATCAGTGTTGAAGGCAAGGTTGTACATGTATGCATGCACAGCGGAAAGAAGCTTTTCATCACAGGGGAGAATCCCGATATCAGACTATATATTCAGGCCGGGGAGGAGATGCCGAAATTCCCGACGGAATTGCTTGGCAGCGAAATAGTTGTTGAAGGTACTCTTACAAGGGTTGCAGGTATACCCGAAGGTGGAGAAATGATGATGGCTGAGAATACTGCAAATAAGGTATCAGGCGATACATGTGAAACTGCAAAAGCTCTTGCCTCACAGCCTGTACTTACTGATCTGATGATGGTCTATAACAGGCATGAAATAAAGTAAAGAATCTTAACAGTTCCTACAGGAGGCTGTATCATAGTTATATGCTTGAAACAGCCTCTTTTATTTGTGATTTATGAACTTCTCAAAACTGAACCGGATCACACACAGGGATATCGGGTACCTGATAGCAGGAATGACCATCATTTATGCGTTATCGGGAATAGCATTGAACCATAAGCACGACTGGAATCCGAACTTTATTATCGACATGTACGAATTTACCACTGATGTCAGTCTGACCAGGGAGACTTTCAGTGATGATGTTGCCAGAACAATTATAAAGAGCATTCCGGGAGATCCTGAATATAAAACTTTTCATTATCCGTCAGGCAACAGGGTCACCTTATTCATCAGGGACGGGTATGTTCAGTTAAATGCACTTACCGGAAAAGGTCTTGTGGAAAGGATAAGCAAGAGGCCGTTATTCTACCAGATAAACTTCCTTCATTACAATCCCGGTAGATGGTGGAAGTATTTCAGTGACGTCTTCTGTGTTGCACTGATTGCTGTAACGATCACCGGATTGTTTATAGTTAAAGGAAGAAACGGGATTACAAAGCGGGGTGCAATCCTGACGGGAATCGGGATAATATTACCGCTTTTATTTCTTTTTATCTATTAATTGACCCACCCCTACCTCCCGCTGTCGCGGGACAGGCGCTCCCAGGAGGGGATTTTAGTAATTGACCTTATATCCTTTCGCCGGGACGTTGTTATTTATACCTTTTTTATCGCATTCAGAATCCTTGCAGGTGTCATAGGCACCCTGAACAACCTGGCTCCTGTTGCATCATGAATTGCATTTGCGACAACGGCCCCGACAGCAATGATTGCCGGTTCACCGCCGCCTCTGGGAGGCTTGTCCTTTCTGTCGAGAATCACACAAT
>JADDYF010000304.1 GCA_015712185.1 Bacteroidales bacterium | reverse complement strand
TTGGCTTCACAACAGAAGATTCCAAATCCCCTTACAGTATACATAACAGTAAAGGTGATTTCCTTTTTTCACTGGTTTTTCCCGAAACCAGGAGCAGTACAAATTTCATATATGTACCGTTAATGCTTTGGCTGTTACTGGTCATATTGATCATAATGCTCACCCTTCTGATGGCCAAAATGCTTTCCGGCAAGCAAAAGAATATTCTTGCAGTTTTCGGACCGCTTATGGTTTTCTCCGTGGTTTACACATTAGTTCTTCTTGCAGGAAAGCCGGAAGCTTTCTATCATACGGGACTTTTCTCCCCGTACATATTCTCGCTGAACAATTTCATTCCTGCCCTGGGACATCTTGTACTGTTCAGTGTTTTTGCGGCTGTTTCTGCATACATTCTCAACAGATATTTTCCCGTCAGGGACCTGCAGGCCGGGGAAAAGCTGAAAAATTATCTTGTCCTTACCTTGTTGTTTGCATCCTGCAGTCTACTCTTTTGCCTTCTCCATCAGGTTTTCAGCGAGCTCATCCACGATTCAAATATCAACTTTGAGACATATAAAGTGCTGAAATTAAATTTCTTCAGTGCTGCCGGATTTGCATCGATCCTCCTGCTTGTACTGGTACCAATCTTCCTGATCCTGAAGATATTTCAGCTGGCACGCGGATTAAAGGCCAATGCAATCATACTGCCCGTCATAACCTCCCTGGTCATTTTTACAATCTTCTTCAGAGGCAATCCCGGTTCTCTGATTTCGTCTGCAATTTTCTTTCTCATACTAACAACATGTATATGGATTACCGTTAAAAAAACTGCCGGTACTTTTAACATGTCGGTGATTTTCGCCATGATTTTCGGCCTCTATTCTCTTTATATGATCACAGTATTCTCTGACAGGAAAACCACCGATAATATTAAAACCCAGGTAGTTTCACTTTCTACAGAGAATGATCCTGTGGCCGAGCATCTTCTCCTCAATCTGTGGCCGGTACTGGTCGCTGATTCACTTCTTTCGCGAATGATGAGGGCTGAAGATCCCGAGGCAAATTTCAGCAGGATATCCGATTATCTCCGGAATTCTTATTTCACCGGTTACTGGGGGAATTTTAACTTCAATATGACACTATGCAGGGATGACGACCCGCTTAAGGTAGGACCTGAGGAAGAACTGTATGAGAATTGCTTTGACTTTTTTAAGGAACGTATCAGAAAGCAAGGACACAGGCTCACGGGCACTGACTTCTATTTCATTGCGAATCAGGGCGGCAGATCATATTACCTGGGCCAGTTGTTTTTTAAGAACATTCAGGCTGCTACCAACGGACTTTTCATTGAGCTCTACAGTGATGTTAATATTTTGCAGCCCGGCTATACTGAATTGCTGCTTGATAAGAATTTCCGCGTTTATCCGGGACTTAAGGATTTTTCATTTGCCAAATATATAAATGGTGAAATCGTGCTCAAATCGGGAGAATTCCCTTACAACAAGACTGATGTTGATTACATTGACAGGGATTCAGAGTACAGGCTATTTGATCTTGAAGGATACAGGCATATACTCTTCAAGAACGGGAATGTAACCGTCGTGCTCGGCAGGACTGAACTCACTGCCGGCAATATTATAATCTCCTTTGCATACCTGTTCACCTTCATATTTCTTTTTACGAACCTGATCCTGCTGATGATCAGACGTCCCAGGGTAAAGAAGCTTATCAATCTTAACTTCAGGCAGAAACTCCAGATGTCGTTTATAGGCATACTCCTGTTCTCCTTCATCGTTGTAGGGATAGTGGTCACGTTTCTCACCATAAGGCAGTATCAGACAAGGCACTACGAAAACGTCAAGGAAAAGCTGAACTCCATTTATCTCGAGCTTGAGAATAAGATATCAGGGGAGAAACGGCTTTCACCTGACTGGAAAAACAGCACTTACTCATCATTGAATGAACTGCTGATCAGACTTTCAAATATTTTCAACACCGATATTAACCTTTACGATCAGATTGGATTCCTTGTTGCAACCTCCCGTCCCGAGATATTTTACCGTGACCTGTCGAGCCGGAGGATGAATAATATGGCTCTTATCAATCTGAAAGATCTTACAAGAAGCGAATATATTCAGACAGAAAAGATAGGGAAGATGACCTACATATCTGCCTATATTCCATTTTATAATACTTACGGCAATGTTCTTATTTACCTGAATCTCCCGTATTTCAGGATGCAAAGTATACTTGCAGGGGAAATATCCAACCTGATCGTTGCTGTTATTAATTTCACATTGCTGCTGATCCTCATTACAATGAGCCTTGCCGTGTTCATTGGCGGAAGGCTGACATCTCCTCTCAGGATGCTTAGCGGCGGAATGGCTTCTGTTGAACTTGGCAAGAAAAGCGAGCATCTTTCATACAGGGGAAGCGATGAGATCGGTGAACTGGTAAGAGAATACAACAGAATGGTTGATGAGCTGGAAGAGAGTGCTGCCAAGCTAGCATATTCTGAGAGAGAGTATGCATGGAGGGAAATGGCAAAGCAGATTGCACATGAGATAAAGAATCCTCTGACGCCCATGAAGCTCAATGTGCAGCAGATCCTGAAATCGTGGAAGGATGGAGCTCAGGGCTTTGAAAAGAAGCTCGAAGGATTTGCAAAAAGCCAGATAGAATATATCGACAACCTTTCAAATATTGCATCGGCTTTCTCATCTTTTGCCAGAATGCCCGGCACCAATCCTGCAATGGTTGACCTTATGGACCAGGTAAAGACAACTCTTGAGCTTTTCAGGAATACTGACAATACAACTTTCAGGATGCACTGGCCTCACGAAAACAAGGTTTTCATTTATGCTGACAGGGAACAGCTTAACGGCATTTTTTCAAACATTATAAAGAACGGCATCCAGTCAATACCGCCGGGCAGAGAAGGAGTGATAAGGGTGAATCTTGAAGTCAGCGGAGATAAAGCCGTTGTGTCTGTTACAGATAATGGTACGGGTATTCCTGAAGAATTGCAGAAAAAACTCTTCACACATACCTTTACCACAAAATCTTCAGGTATGGGTCTTGGCCTTTCAATAGTCAAAAGATATGTGGAAAATGCAAATGGCAGAATATGGTTCGAATCGGAGCCTGACAGGGGAACAACATTCTATATTGAATTTCCGTTAATGTATACGGTTGAGAAACCCGGAAAGACTGCAACAGACTGATTTAAGGATATTGAATTCACAATAAATTAGTATATTAGCACATCATATTTCCCTTTGATGCCGGTAAGCTTGTACAGGAATATTAAAAGATATATACTGAGTCTGTTAATTGTTACTGGCTATGGGTTATCCTTATATTCACAATCCAGCATCAGCGGTGTAGTCAACAAATACGGAAGGGTAACCACCGTCGGGACAGATTATGTGGTCGTCAGTAATGAAACTCAGTTTGACCAGTTTGCGGCCGGCGACACTGTCCTCCTGATACAGATGAAAGGTGTAAGAATCTATTCTTACGAAAATGGTATTTTTGGCACTACCGAAAGTTCTTATGGGCCGAGCGGAATGCACGAATTCCTGATGATCGAGTCGGTAGATGACCTTACAAATACCATTGTATTCAGGAACAATATCGTTAACTCAACATTCAACATTGAAGGCCAGGTTCAGATAATCAAAGTACCCTCATTTAACAATGCTCTTGTGACCGCCTCACTTACAGCTCAGCCATGGGATAGTATAAGTAAGACAGGAGGAGTCCTCTCGGTTATTGTCGGCAATACACTTACACTGAATGCAAACATAGATGTTTCGGGAAAAGGATTTATTGGCGGTTCCCCGGTTATCGGGACCGGGATATGTGTTCAAACAAACGAACTAAGATATAGTAAATACGCTTTTCACCGCGATTCACTGAATTCAGGTTTTAAGGGAGAAAGTCCTGTAACAAGAGGCTGGCTTGCATTAGGCAATTATCCTCTTATTTACCCGGCTTTTGCGAAGGGTAAGGGAGCAAACTTTACGGGTGGAGGAGGTGGCAACGGAAGGTTTTCTGGCGGCGGTGGCGGTTCAAACTACGGAGCCGGCGGTAAGGGCGGCAGGGAAGTAACTGCCTGCTCTCCGTTTCCTGTTGATGGCGGTCTCGGAGGATATCAAATCCAAACCACACTCCTGGAAGGCGGAATGTTTCTTGGTGGCGGAGGCGGATCTTCAACTTATCTGACCGGATCAGCAGCTTCAGCAGGAGGGAATGGTGGGGGAATTATAATCATTGTATGTGATACAATCAAAGGTAATACCAGAGGCATTATTGCGAACGGAGCAACGGCAGCTGCAGCAACAGGGTCTAATGCAGGAGCAGGAGGCGGAGGCGGAGGCGGAACGATAGCAATCTACCTGCGGAGCTATTCAACATCCAATCTGACCGTGGCAGCTAACGGCGGCAATGGAGGTAATAACCCGGGAACTTATGGTGAAGGTGGCGGAGGAGGTGGTGGTCTTATCACTGCGAGTAATATTACTACGCCAACAAATGTTACAAAGACTGTTTCAGGAGGGGCACCCGGAACAAGAAGCGGTGTAGTGACCGCAGGCAGCGGCTCAACAGGCCAAAACATAGCAACTTTTGTCCCGATACTTAACGGATTCCTTTTCAATTCAATCCGTTCTTCAGTTACTGGCGACCAGACCGATTCAATCT
>JADDYF010000282.1 GCA_015712185.1 Bacteroidales bacterium | reverse complement strand
TCCGGGGTCTCAAATATTAATTCAGGCTATACGAATGGCATTCAACTGGCAGGTGTGTTAAATATTAACAGAGGAGAGACGAAAGGCATTCAATTAGCAGGAGTTGCAAATTTCAATATTAACGCAACGAAAGGATTTCAATTAGGGACTGCAAATTTCGCTAAAAACGATTTTACCGGCTTTCAGCTGGGTGTTTTAAATTTTTCAGAGAGCCTGACAGGAATGCAGCTTGGAGTAATTAATGTCCTTGGCAGTCCGGACAGAGCGTTGCCAATCGGCATTTTCAGCATTGTTAAAAACGGTCATTACGAATTGGAAGTGACCGGGGGAGAGGTACTTTACCTTAACCTGAATTATAAAATGGGTATCGAAAAGTTCTACACCATATTTAAAACCGGATTATCATATTATAATCAGGAGCCGGTTTACAGTATCGGACTAGGCTTAGGCGGAATGGTAAAACTGGGCGGGACAAGCACCCTGAGTATTGACGCTTCAGGCAATGAAATAGTATACAAAAATGATTGGCCGGACGAAAAAGAAAACATGCTCAACAAGCTGGATATAAATTACAGGTATGGCATTACAAAGAATTTATCAATCCTGATCGGTCCCTCATTCAATCTATATTTAACGCAGAAATTTTTTGACAATAAATATGGTACCCTGAATTTGCCATATCACATCTTCACTAACGAAACGTCAGATGCCGGTACTAAAAGCTATTTCTGGATCGGGGTAAATGGAGGATTATCCTTTAGATTTTAAGATTTGATCTTTAGGATATAATCAGTAAGGCAGGGCTGCAAAAGCCGGACCTATTGACCACATCTGGCCGGTTCAACTGTAATTATTATAAATAAATTAACAACAAGCTCTTAATTCCGGCAAAGGATAGTTAAAATACTCCGGTGAAAGGTGGTCAAGGCTACCAGCTTTTCCACGTTGCCCCCGAAACTCAGATCTGTGAGCTTTTGCCAAAAATAAATTTGACTTTAGCTTTCTGATGTTGTAATTTTCGTCATAAAATTAATCTATTGTTATTTCAGTTTATCCCTTTACTAAAACCACATTATAATGAGAAACATGTTGAAACCATTATCCTGCTTTCTGCTGATAATTACTTTCTTATTCAGTTCTGGCGGACAAATTTCTGGACAGGGGAAAGTAAGCCTTTCAGCAGGATTAGGCATACCTGAATTGATAAATGTGGGTATACAATATAGAATTGAGCAGGCACAAATAGGGATTGGTTTTGGATATTTTCCACCATCTAGTTCTAGTTCAGATCCTTATGCGTATTTTTCTTGGGGAACTATTATATCATTATCAGGAGACATCTATTACCATTTTGGAAAATTGCCAAAATCATCAGACCTGATCGATCATCCGTGGTATGTAAGATTAGGATTCGCTTATACAACAGAAGAAGGGAGTGATAAAGTCAATAGTGTATTTTTTGTATCTCCTCGAATTGGACGAGACATTAATATTTCGAAAAGAGTAGGAATTGGGATTGACCTGGGAATTAATTTGGCACATTACCTGTCCGACCCAACTGTTCCTTATTTTTTATCTTTGTTTGGTTTGCCAGGTATGGGGCTTAGAGTATTTTGTAGAATTTAAAAATAGACCAAAACAAAAGTATACGAAGTGTAAATCTCCTTACTCTACTGAATTATATTTCCGACATTTAATAACTGTAGCATTTTCTTGATTGCTACTAACCGTAGCAAAGCAGCGAGACATATTTATTCCACACAGGGGAGATACTGTCAACTCTCGGAACTCAGCTCTGAGGGCTTATTTATTCTACTAATCTGACCCTCACTTGACTTTGGTCTAAACAAGGCTTAACTTTGATAGAGAAATATAACTCAGATGCCTAGCATAATCGAAGGATATAATTATGACATCTTCATCAGCTACCGCCAGAAGGATAATAAGCATGATGGTTGGGTTACTGAGTTTGTTGATAATCTGAAAGGGGAAATTGAGGCAACCTTCAAAGAAGATATCTCAATTTATTTCGATGCAAATCCACAGGATGGTCTTCTTGAAACACATATTGTAGACGAATCTCTGTCAGGAAAACTCAGATGCCTGATATTCATCCCTGTCATCTCACAAACTTACTGCGATCCTCAAAGTTTTGCCTGGCAAAACGAATTTTGTGTTTTTAATAAACTGGCAAAGGGAGACCGGTTCGGCAGAGATATCAGACTTCACAGCGGAGATGTAACAAGCAGAATATTGCCAGTTAAAATACGTGATCTCGACCCTGAAGATAAAATACTGCTTGAAAGAGAGATAGGAGGAGTACTACGATGCATTGAATTTATTTATAAGTCAGCCGGGGTTAACCGGCCCCTGCGGGCCAATGAAGATCACCCTCACGACAATCTGAATAAGACCTTCTATCGTGATCAGATCAACAAAGTGACAAATGTTATAAAAGAGATTATTGAGGGATTAAAGTCAGCAGCAATAAAGATTAAAGAAAAAACTCAACATAAAGAGCCATTGGATGAAGTTTATAAAGAAAGTAAACACCCGGAAAGGCAAAAACATTCAGGATTAATGATTTTTAAGCTGAAGCCAGGAGTGGCTATCTTATCGATATTATTCATAGCAGCATTATTTATTTTTCCAAAAATATTCGAAAAGAGCAGACTCGAGAAACTCAGGACATCAGGTGAGATTTCTGTTGCAGTAATGCCATTTCAGAATATGACAAATGATGCCGCAAAAAATTTCTGGCAGGATCTGATTCAAAACAATCTGATCACGTTCCTGTCAAATTCTGAAGAATTACAAATCCGACAAACTGAATCGATCATGACCTTGCTTCAAAATAATGATCCCACAAATTATGCATCTATCACATCATCCGTTGCAAGCAGAATTTCGCAAAAACTTAATGCTAAAGTATTTATTCATGGCAGTATAAATCAGATAGGTACAACAATCCGAATTAATGCAAAACTGATTGATTCAGAAACAGAAGAAGTCTTTAAATCTTTTCAGATAGATGGAACAGATGAGAATATTCTCCAGATCGCTGATTCACTTTCAGTAATGGTTTATGATTTTCTTATAATAACCATATTGAAAAAGGAAGCTTCACCCTTCATTAAATTTGTTGGATCAACAAAATCTCCTGAAGCCCTCAGAAATTTCATTAATGGTCAAAATGCTTTCTATAGGTTAGATTATCTGTCAGCAAGGGAAATGTATCTCAAAGCAATAAAGATCGACTCAAATTTTACCATCGCTGCAATTTTTTTGGCTGTTACATATGGAAATCAGAATTTATTCACAGATGCGAAAAAATGGTGCTTGAAGGCTTATGGGGAAAGGGATAATTTGCCCAGATTAGATAAGCTTATAACAGAATGGGCACATGCTCTTTATTTTGAAACTCCAACGGAAGAATTAAAATACCTGAGACAGATGCTGGATATCGATAATCAGCAGGCAATTATTTATTATCAGTTGGGTAGTACTTTTAATAGATTATATCAATATGATAAAGCAATCCCGGAATTTGAAAAGTCACTGGAAATATATAACCGGTGGGATATGAAACCTAATTGGATTTACAGCTATACTGACCTTGGAAATGGTTATCATGAAACAGGTCAACACGAGAAAGAGAGGAGACTTTATAAGGAAGCTGAGCAGGTCTTTCCTGATAATTCTTCATTAGTCTACAGACAAGCGATCCTGTCGTTTACTGAAGGAGATACGATTGCAGCCAATCGTTATATAGAAAGATACATTTCAATACAGAAAGATAATTCAGCATCTGAAGCAGATATAAGGAATAATGTGGCCCGGATTTACGAGGATTCAGATATCCTCGGTAAAGCTGAAGCAAATTTTCGTCAAGCCCTCAGATTAGAACCTGAAAATCCGGTGAGAATTTATAATCTTGCTAATTTTTTAATTAAAAACGACCTGGATATTATTGAAGGTCTGAGACTTATCAACAAAGCATTAAATTCAGATGCAGATAGTTATAAATATTTAGATTGTAAGGGATGGGGATTATATAAGCAGGGCAGGTTTAAAGAAGCACTTGAGTTCCTCGAAAAAAGCTGGGAATTAAAACCGGTTTACAGGCACTACATATATCTTCATCTTGAAGCTACAAAAAAGGCTGTTGCCGGGTTGCAGAATAATTGATGAGGTGCAATAATGCATCTGTTTAAGTTGTCAGGCAGCTTTTATGAAAATATTTTTACGATTTGGAAATTAATATGCTTTCGATTACAGCAACCGACGAATGGCAAAATACCTTTCCTGGGGCAACAATAGGTTTGCTTGAACTATCGGGCGTAGAAAACACTCTTTCGTCATCTGGATTGGAGAATAAAAAACGAGAAACGGAAGCGCATTTGAGAGAACGTTATCAGGACTTTACGCGGCAGGACTTTTTGGCACTTCCTGTGATGTCAGCCTACGAGAACTACTTCAAACGCTTCAACAAAACTTATCATGTTCAGCTCCAGGTTGAGTCAATAGTACTAAAAGGCAAGAATCTTCCTTATGTGTCCCCTTTGGTTGACGCGAATTTCACTGCTGAAGTAGAGACTTTTATCC
>JADDYF010000279.1 GCA_015712185.1 Bacteroidales bacterium | reverse complement strand
ATACAAAATTCCCGACAATATGCGGAACCGGAACGGAATTCCGTTCCGGTTCCGCATATTGTCGGGAATTTTGTATCACCATCCATAAAGAATTTTATTTCACCTTCACCCCACCATCCGTTATTATTCACTCCCCATGCCATATATACTCCTACATAGTGGCCTTTCCCTTTAATACCATCCACAATCGTATAATCGGATGTTGAATTTGGATTCTGACGGCGAAATTGTGCGTGGAAATATGCAGCATCTGACGGAACATCTGTCAGTGTATAGTCCACCTGATAATATAGTGTCATCTGGTCCACATCGCTGATGTTCTCCATCGTTATCCTGCACTTCTTCCTGAAAGGCATTGACCAGTAGCAGTTCAGGCCGCTCCCCGGATTCACGCAAACAGCAAGCGATACCAGCGGTGCATAGGTACCCCATCCCATACCGAAGAAATCGCCGACGGGGCATTCTATGGAGGGTTCAGTTTCATTGTCCCAGTAAAACCGTATGATTGAAAAACGCCACCTTCCTCCGGGAGTCATCCATATATGCTGTATAGCACCGGGACCATCAATATCGGCCAGTGTGAAAGTCTCCCCAGGTTTAATCCTGATGTACGGGTTTACTTTCCATCCCTGTCCCAGGTCGCGGGCAGCGTTGAATGCATTTGCTGTGTTTGGCTTGTCCTTGTCAGCCGGATCAGCCATTCCTGCTTTACCTTTTTCACCTGTGAAGTTTTCAGGACTGATCGACCGGGTTTTTGCATCGGATAACCTTGAGAGGTTACCCATGTTCATCTCAAGCCCGTTGAATTTGCCCTGGGAAAATGATAAGACCGGCAGCAGGCAGGCTGCCAGAAATAGTGTAAGAGTCTTCTTCATATAATTAGTTTTTAGGTTGAGAATAACAAATCAATCTAAAATTAATAAATAGACAGGAATTAATTTAAAGAAATAAGAGGAATATTAAATAAAGATCAAATGTATCGGTCTTTCTTCATGAAATGTCTAAGCTTTACTAAACGATCAACGTTTTATTAAACGTATAATTATACGTTTAATAAAACGTTGATAAAGGCGGATAAAACAACAACAGGGACACTGGTATGTCCCTGTTGTTCAGAGAACATGAATAATCAATCAGAAGATATACCTTATTGAGAGAGCGCCTCCGTCACCCCAGAACCTAGAATATCCGACCAGGTTGAATGCAGGTTTCCAGTCGATGCTTATATTGATCGGCACTGCATCAAAATTATATTCAAGTCCGATTATACCATCGATACCTATGACAGTATAGCTTGTTCCGATCTCGCCCCATGAGGTATTGTCTCCATTGTAGAAGCCAATATGTCCTCCGAATCCGAAATACCAGTTGAGCCTGTCAATGTTGTCTGTCAGACGGTTATGTATCTCATACAAGCCCGTAATTTCAAATCCTCTCCATCTTGAAGCCAGTAAACCTTCGATGGCAGACCTTTCACCAAAAAAATGTTTGACAGTCAGGCCGTTATATAAACCGCCTCTTAATCCGATACCTGTATTGTAATCCTGGGCATTGGCAAATGCCACGAAACAAACAGCAAGTGTCAGTGTCAATACGAGTTTTTTCATAACGTTTAATTTTAATATTAATAATAAGTGAAGCAAAAGTTTTTCCCCTCCGATGTTACTGTCCCATTTAATTTAAACAAATGGACTGCCCATCTGTTCAGATAATTTTATAGTTCTCATAAAACGTGTTTATTCCAAGGTACTTCTTAATGAATATCTTTCCCCCTGTACCTTAGTGATAATCTGTTAAATGAGATATCATGGTCAAAATGCCAGTTCTTGCGGCTTACACGCTCTTTCATAACTCCCGGATGAGTTCCTGAGAATGGCTGCAGGGAGTCGATCGAGGAATAGTCAAAGATATCTCCTTTAGTAACTTCCTTCACCCATTCAAGATCGGTGTAGTATGATGATGTGCTTTTCAGCTTTTTCATCATCACAGCAGGCTCTTTTACCCATCCGTAGTGGTAGATATAAGCGTCGACCGGCTTGACATTGAGCTTCCTGTTCTTTCCTTTCCTGAAACCCTGTGCATCGCGGTATGAAAAGATCGATTTGTCATTCCTGATAATCCTTATCTCATTTCTGTACCATCGGGGAGAGATACCTATATAATCGTATGAACCGTAAAAATGAAGGTAATTAAAAAGCAGGCCATCCACCCTGCGATCATCTTTCCATTGTTCCATTGCTGAACGTATGTTTCCGTGATGTTTTTCGTGGACTACCTCATCACCCTGGATATAGAATGCCCAGTCGGAGTCATCAGGGACAGCTCTGAAAGCCTTATCTGTCTCGGATGCATAAACTTTTCCTCCTTTTTTCATTTCCGGTGATTCATCCCAGACTGTACTTATCACCTTTATCTTTTGTTTATCGATTCCCCTTATAAGATCCCCGGTGCCGTCGTCGGATTTCCCCACTGCAACTACAAAATCATCACAGAGCGGCAAGATCGATTTTATAGCCTCGGTAACAGGATAATCAAATATTACTGCATTACGGATAAATGTAAAACCGGTAATCTTCATGATAACTACTTCTAAGGAACAGAGGTAAAAATACCTGGAGGTTACTGCAAATTTAAAAAAAATATGTTCTGTATTATCCAGCCTTTGTGTTATTGTACTGAATGGCAGATTTGAAGTAATTTTCATACTTTTATAACCAGGTAACTCCTAAAGAAAAATCATATGAGCAAGAAACCTTCAAACAGAATCAGCCGCAGGGGATTCATAGGAACATCCACTGCTGCCCTGGCCGGATTTACAATTGTTCCAGGATATGCCGTTTCAGGCCTTGGACACAGGGCTCCGAGCGACAAGCTTAACATCGCAGGAATCGGTATCGGAGGTATGGGACGTAACAACATTGCCAATGTTGCAAAGACAGAGAACATTGCAGCATTATGCGATGTGGACTGGGGCGAAGCATCTGCCCGTGTATTCAAGATTTATCCGAATGCCGTCCAGTATAAAGATTACAGGATAATGCTTGACAAGCAGAAAGATATTGACGCTGTCATAGTAGCTACATCAGACCATACACATGCAATCATAAGCATGGAGGCTATGAAGCGCAGGAAGCATGTCTTTACCCAGAAGCCTCTAACTCATACTGTCTATGAATCGAGAGTTCTGGCAAAAGCTGCAAAAGAGTATAAGGTTGCCACGCAGATGGGCAACCAGGGACAGGCCGGTGATGGTCCCAGGCGTTTAAGGGAAATGATCTGGGATGGCGTCATCGGCCAGGTGCGTGAGGTGCATGTATGGACCGACAGACCGAACAACGGATTGTTCAGGACATACTGGCCTCAGGGAGTGGCCCGTCCGGATGATACTTCACCTGTACCTCCGACACTCGACTGGGATCTGTTTATCGGACCCGCACCCATGAGACCTTACCACCCGGCATATCACCCTTTCAAATGGAGAGGATGGTGGGACTTTGGCGTCGGTGCTCTTGGTGATATCGGCTGCCATTCATTCGATCCGGTATTCCGCGCCCTGAAGCTAAAGTACCCGCTTACCATTCAGGCTGTTTCGACTATTGTCAACGACGAAACATATCCGCTCAGCTCCATCATCCGGTATGAATTCCCGGCACGCGAAGGCATGGTGCCGGTGACTCTTACATGGTACGACGGGGGAATACGGCCATTCAATATCCCTGAGCTTGAAGAGGGTATGCAGATGGGAACCGGAGGTACCCTCTTCGTCGGTGATAAAGGCAAGATTCTCGACGATAAGATACTGCCGGCTGCTTTAAGAAATTCATATAAACCTCCCACGCCTTATATTCCATCTTCACCGGGACACGAGGAAGAATGGATACTTGCATGCAAAGGCGGAGAGCCTGCCGGTTCAAATTTCGACTGGGCAGGACCTCTGACAGAAACTGTTCTCCTGGGTAATATCGCTCTACGCAGAGCGCTCAAGGAGAAGCTGAGCACGCAGATCCTGAAGTTTGATCCAGAGAAGTTCTCATTCCCTGATATGCCTGAAGCCGATCAGTATTTACATTGCGAGTACAGGCAGGGCTGGAACTTATAAGATAAAGGGTCTAAGGGATCTCTGCGATCATCTTGTCAAACTTCTCTACCGGTATTGCCTCTGATGTAGTAAAGGCGATCCCGGTCAGCTTGCTTACTGCAACGGAAGCCATTACAGCTTTCTCCGCATTGGGAAAAGCCGCAATTATGACAAGGTCTTTATCACCTGTCAGTGCGTAGATAGCTTCGATTTTGCCTCCAAACTTCCTGATGAGTTTGTTAGCCTTTTCCGTCCGGCCGGGACTTATTCCCTTTATTGCCTCGGCCGAATATTTCCCGAACAAAAAGTAAGTTGCCATGGTTCTTCCTCCTGATTTTAATAAAGAAAAAAATGAATTACAGGTATAATATTAAAACCTGATATAAAGATACTTCATAATTAACCGCAAGTCAAGAGTTGCAGGTTTATACTTTACTTCCCGGACCTTCGGGCCCCGGTCTTTTTCATTACAAAGCTTACGACAACGGTGATTCTTTCTTCGGTATTATCAGCAAAAGGACCCGGAAGACCGTAATAGATCATGCTCTCCTCCGGTTCGTAACCACCTTCCCTGAGCACCCTTGTTGAAGGGATATAGCATTGGACCTCGGTGCAATAACCGGCAACAAACAGGTTCTCTCCGGGATATCTTTTTTTAGCGGCTATGGCATAATCGATAACCACCTCACCGCTCATTGCCAGGATCGAAAAATCATTATTGAACCTTACTGCCTGTACCGGGTATTTAAAATCCCTTGTATCCCAGCCTTTATTATATGCCTCAAGCATCAGCATGGCTCTCCTCTGCTTATAGATATCAGTACCAACGATCTCATCCCTGAATTTTTCAAGATTGAACGGAGCAAATTCAAGTTCGGCAGTTGTAAATGATGTACGAATGGGAGGACGGACGGGCTTAAGCTTTCCTGCAAGGGTATTCTGAACAGCATCTGCAAGTGATTTGCCATGCTCAGCCGCCAGTTCGACAGTGCCCCTCGGATTTGGATTCTGATCAGCGCCGCAACCCGACATGTACATTGCGATGATCCCGGGATTTAATTTTTCGAGTTCGATCTGAGCGAATCCTGCATAATCACCGTTCACCTGGTATGATCTGGAAGTCGTATTGTGACAGGTATAGCCAAACAGTACCGCAATAAGCTTTCCGCCCGGTTCCGCTACCTTAAGCACCGGAACATCATGATCTACAGGTCCCCCGGGATTCACACCGATAACCATCCCCTTATCCGTCGGCTGACGTCGGTTTACAGCAAAGCCTGCGGAACCATGTCCGCAGCTCAATTGCATCGGCGCCAGGTTGGCCATTGCCATGTCAATCACTTCCACAATATTGTCGGCAAGCCTTCGGGTATAAAGCGTGGCAGCCTCCTGATCGGCAGGACTGAGATCAAAGATAATGCTCAGTGCAGGCCAGATAACCGGACCGGAATGTGTATGTGAAGAATTCAGCAGAAGCTGCGAACGATCGATGCCGTACCTGCTGATAGCTCTCGCTGCCACATCCTCAGAGACCTCGCGTGATAAGCCAAGGATATCAGTTGTGACAATGATAATACGGCTTTTGCTGTTTTCCTCAATAACCATAGCTTTTGCCCACAGATCGTGAAGCGCTCCGGTTGATGGTTTGTCGCGACTGGCATATCCTGACAACCAGAATGGTAAATCGGGTGTTATCGGCTTACGGGCTACACCTACCCTGAGGTCTGCAGCCTGCGAGGAATAACCAGCCAGAAAAAACACAAGTATAAAGAGTCGCTTCATCCGTATTTGATTACCTGAAAATTTGATTTTACAATTTACCAAAAAATTTCCTATCTTGATTGAATCAAACCATGAGGAGAAATCAAATCCTGTAATCTGCTTATAATGCATCCAAAGGAGAGGATTATCAATATACTTCAAAGGAGAGCTGTGGACCGTATCCCGGTTGATATCTGGCATACCCCTGAAATTGAGGAAGCGCTGATGGATTATACAAATGCTGAAGACAATTTTGAAATGTGGACGAAGCTGGGAGTGGATAAAATTGTATGGGTATTCATGGATTACAAGACACCGGAAGGGGAGAGAGCAGGTTCACAGCCTGGTGCAGATGCTACCGGAAGCCGTACCATGTGGGGAGTGCCACTCAGGGATGTTAAAGCCGGTGCAGCACATTACCAAGAATTTGTCGAGCCTCCTATGAAAGGATATACAACCCCCGAAGAAGCTTATGATTATCCATTCTGGCCCGATCCTGATCTTTTTGACTATGATGCTGCCGTAAAACTTGCCAGAAGGGCGTCAGACTATTTTGCAGTGATTGGTCCATGGATCTCATTTTTCGAGGTCTATTGTCAGCTGAGAGGTATTGAACAGGGCCTGATGGATGTTCTGGCATATCCCGATCTTGTAACGACTGCCCTCGACAGGATCGAGGCCATTCAGACTGAAATGCTCACCAGGTTCCTGGACAAGGCTTCAAAATATCTTGACCTGGTGTTTATAAGCGATGATATCGGCGGTCAGGATAATCTGCTTATCTCTCCCGGGAGCTGGGAATATTTCCTGAAGCCCCGGATGGAAAGGTGGTGCAGGATAATCCATTCTTACGGGTTAAGGGTCTTTTACCATACCGACGGAGCTGCTGAAAAGCTTATCGCACCCCTCATCGAATGCGGCATTGATGTGCTGAATCCCGTACAGCATATCTGTCCGGGTATGGATATGGCGTTATTAAAACAGAAGTACGGCAGCAGTGTCATCTTCCACGGCGGCGTCGACAATCAGCATGCCCTTCCTTTTGGTACAGCAGAGGATGTCCGCAATGAGACACTTGATTGTCTTGAGACTCTGGGTCGTGGTCGTGAAGGTTTTATCTGCTGTTCATGCCATAATATACAGGCAGGCACACCTGTTGAGAATATTATAGCAATGATCGAAACGGTCAAAAGCTGGTGATTCACCTGAAATTGCCGAGAGGCTTAAACAGCCTGTCAAAAATCCCGTCCCTTTTGCTTGTAAAATAAACCTCCGGATTAAGGCTTGAAGTGAGTATAAATTCATCCCCCTCCTCAGCCTTAAAGCATTTCACTGCAATGTTAAGAAGATTATTTCCTTCAATAACCATCTGATATTCCGGTGATCCGGACGGCTTGTATCCATCTCTGAAATCGGCTCCTTCCAACATTCCCACAGAATTCAGGTAATCGGAGGTTTTAAGTGAATCAGCAGTCTGGCTTCCTGCATACCAGACTGAATCTATCTTTTCGAGTACAAAACTGCTGTCGGCAGGGTATGTAAATGTGATCTTCGTGATATCCTCTTTCTTGCACTTCAGGAATGTTCTGTCTCTCCAGTCATCAAAACCACCGCCAAAGGAGAAAGCCAGAAATCCGCTGACAGCATAAATATCGTCTTTATCATAAAGCCTTACAAATGATGTTCCTTCAATATTGTTTCCTCCATAGCCTCCATAGGGATTCTGAACCTGTTTGTAAGTAAAACTGCCGATCATTATATCGGCCATAATCTTATCTCTGCTGTTCAGAAATTTCAGTCTTGTAGCCAGGCTGTCGGTAAGTTCATACTCTTTGAATTTTGGTTCGCCAACAGCTGCGAGGCTTTGAGGTTTTATGGCAAGTACTTCGGTGAAAATGTTTTCAATGGCGCCCTCCCTGGGGGTTGATGTTATGTTTTCCTGGCTGACCCTCCACAAGTTATTCTCCCTGATGAATTCAAAGGGTTTGCCAGTGGCAATTTTCGGAATGACCATTATCCTTGCAACCTTAGCAGTATCAATTTCAACAAGGTTTCCCATCAAAGTAGACCGTTCTTTCGGGATCTTAAATATGAATGTCAGCAGCATGACAGCCAGTAAACCTGCCAGTATCACGAACAGCTTCTTATTGTCGAATCTCTTACTCATAGCTTACCTCCATTCTTTTGATACGTTTGTTCCGGCTGATCTGCATCCTTATCAAACCGTATATGATTACCAGAAGTATAGGCAGGAGGAAATTAAGCCATTTAAGGAGAGCCTTTGTTCCGTCCTGCATTTCTTTGATTGGCCGTGAAGTCACCTCTTTTGTTCTCAGGTCGATGAGCCCCGTATCGTCTGACAGCCAGTCGACCGAGTTTACCATAAGGCTTACGTTATCCTGCGGAAGCTGGTTGCCCTTCTGCGGGCCGTTCACTGCAAAGTCGCCGTCTGATACAAGTAAAATCTTTGAATCTCTTTCACCCGATAACCTGCCTTCGAGAAGTCCTGCAACGACAAGTCCCGACATCGGAAAATCATTTTCTGACCATTGTCTCTGAATATCGAAATACAGGGGTGCTCTGATTGTTCCCGACTGAGCTGAGGAGAATGCAAGGGGAGTGAATTTCTTTGTACTGTCGCCGGTAAAAGTTATGGGGCTGGCAAACTGCATTGTAACCGATTCAAGTCCCCTGGTAACCGGATTATCTGCAAATTTTGAAATAACAGGAATATACGGGAACTGGACCTGTGTTGTCATGATAAAATTCTGCTGTTGCTGCTGTACTGTCACGGCACTGCAGCTGGCGTCAATAATGAAATTGTCGGAAATGGTGACACCTTTCTGCATGAGCCAGTCTTCAAGTCCGGTGCTCACAGCCCTGCCGGTCGCGGTAGAGAAATCACCTTCCACGCGGTTGAGCGCCAGGAAGATGTTACCGCCTTTAGCCAGGTAATCGTCAAACTTTTCAAGATGGGCAGGCGGGATTGTATCAGTTGGTCGTATGATAGCGATAGTCCTGAAGCTTTCCGGGATATCAGTTGTATCGGTCATCCGCAAAGGTTCGACATTATACAGAACGCTTAGTTCAGTATAAATCTGAGATACTTCATTTATCAAAGGTTCGCCATGGCCCTGTATCAATGCTATTGCAGGCTTGTTGACCACCGAGAGCTTCTTGATGGATGTCGAGAGAGCATATTCCATTGCGGCACCGGGCTGGAAGAAAGGAATTACCTCCTTTTCTCCTTCTATAGATACAACAGCTCCGAGGTATGCTTTCTGCTGTTTTACCTGATCCTTTTCCCTGACATTGATCATCACAGGCTGAATGCCGTTCTGAACCGCTTCTCCTTCGAGCTGCTCACTCTCGTTGGGATTTACGAACCTGTATACAACCATTCCATCAGACCTGTTGCTGTACTCGATGAGCATATCCTTCAGATTACCTGACACATTGCCGATATTGGGAGGAAGATCCCTCGAAAAATAGGCAGTTACCGTGACCGGCTTTTCAAGATTCTTAAGGATATTTCGCGTTGCCTTGCTTAAAGTATATTCCCTTCCTTCCGTAAAATCGAGTCTGAAACTGTAGCTCTCCGAAAGGATGTTCACAATCAATACTATTGCCGTGATCAGAATTATTGTTGAAGATATTTTTGCAGCTTTCATTGTAATCCGGTTGTTGTTAGTAGGATTTTGTTTCTTGCCGGTTAGCTATAGGCATTACGTTTTGACAATGAGACTTCTGTAAGGAATAATCCCATGAAGATTATTGACCCGAAATAGATCAGGTCTTTTGAGTCAAGCACCCCCCTTGACAGACTTTCAAAATGGACTGTCATGCTAAGAGAATTTATTATCTGGCCGAAGAATCCTTTCATTCCCCCTGCTATCACCTCGAAGATGATGTGGAAGAAGAGCCCGATAAAAAGCGCTGAGAGGAAAGCAACAATCTGGTTGCTTGTCAGGCTGCTGGCGAACAAACCTATGCCTGCATAGGCAGCGCTTATAAGCAATAAAGCAAGATATCCGCAAAGTGCGCCTCCTGCATCGATATTCCCGATCTTTGACACTGTGATAACATACGGAAGTGTGAATGCCAGGGCAATTGCAATGAGTATGATTGTTGCAAAATATTTTCCCAGGATAACCTGCCTGTCGGTTACCGGTTTTGTGAGCAGCATTTCCATTGTGCCCGATTTCTTCTCTTCAGCCAGCATCCTCATTGTAAGAGCGGGAATAAAGAAGAAAAGCGTCCAGTAAGCGATGCCAAAGAATACCCGGAGGCTGGCCTGCCCCATAATGAAAATATCAGAACCTGAAATCCATGTAAAGAAACCGCTGAAGCCCAGAAAAAGAACTATCATGATGATGGCTATCAGCGAATCGAAGAATGAATTCAGTTCACGTTTTGTAATTATCCATATAGTCTTCATAGCAGGAATTTTAATTCATTGTGAGTTCCCGGAAGATGTCTTCGAGCTTTGTTTCAAAGGGTGTCATTTCGGTCAGCACCCATTTTCTTTCAACACAAAGCCTGAATATTTCGCGTTTAACGTCACCGGTTTTGCAGTGAACGTTAAATCTGTTCTGCTGCCGGTCAGCAAAGTCGACCATCGAAACGGATCTCACCGATTGCAGCGCCTTGAAGATCTGGTTCGGGTCGCCGTCTTCTATCCTCACCCTGATTATATCTGATCCCTGTGCCTGCTTCCGGAGGGATTCGGCAGTTCCGTCGGCAACAAGTCTCCCCTTGTTGATAATAAATATCCTGTCGCAAGTGGCTTCAACTTCGGGAAGGATATGTGTGCTAAGAATAACAGTCTTTTCGCGGCCAAGTTCCCTTATCAGCCGTCGTATCTCAGCAATCTGGTTGGGATCAAGGCCCGAGGTGGGTTCATCGAGGATGAGTATCCGGGGATCGTGGATCATTGCCTGTGCAAGACCTACACGCTGGCGGAAACCCTTTGACAGCTCTGCAATTTTCTTATGCTTC
>JADDYF010000277.1 GCA_015712185.1 Bacteroidales bacterium | reverse complement strand
GAGGGCTGTCAGAAAAGCACTGAGGCTGAAGGACATGAAAGCAGTATATTCCGATTTCGGGACGAGACGCCGCTTTTCATTTGATGTTCAGGATAAGGTTATCGGACTGCTTAAAAAAAATTCCGGCAGGTTTTTCAGTGGAACCAGCAATGTCTGTCTGGCTATGAAGCATAATCTCACACCTATAGGCACACATCCCCATGAATGGTTCATGTTTTATGCTTCACAGTTTGGTTATCGTTCTGCAAATGCGAGAGCTCTAGACGCCTGGGTTGAGGTTTACAAGGGAGATCTTGGAATTGCATTAAGTGATACATTTACTTCCGATGATTTCTTCCGGAGTTTTTCCAGGCTGCATGCAAAGCTGTTTGACGGTATGCGCCACGACAGCGGAGATCCGGTGGCGTTTACAGACAAAGCCCTGGCTTATTACCGCAGAAACGGGATTGATCCGTCAACAAAGACAATAGTCTTCAGCGATGCACTCAACCCCGACCTGATAGAGAAAATCAAAAAACATGTAAAAGGAAGGATCCATGATGTTTACGGGATTGGCACATACCTTACAAACGATGTTGGGGTGAAGCCTCTCAATATCGTTATCAAGATGGTCGGCGCCCGGTTAAGCCGCAGCGATAATTATCACCCGGTAATAAAACTGTCTGATGATCCCCGAAAATATACCGGCGACCCTGATGAGATCGAATTGTGTAAGAAGATAGTTGAACTTTAGTCAGAAGGCAAGAGTTACGGGGCGAACAGCTGGAAACCGGAAGCCGGATATCTGTCACCTATTTCTTAAATAATACCTGGTTCAAACTCAACTTCCCTCCGTTATAGATTATCAGGTAAATCAGGAGAAGTGTCATTGCAAAGTCGGTTCGGTATTCATGGGCAAACACCCAGAATCCTTTAGTAATAAGTGTTGGCCATTTGGTTGTTATAAATGCAGTTATCATAATGATAAGAAGGGGAATGGCTGCAACACGGGTCAGGAGTCCGAGTAATATCAAAATGCTGCACAGTATTTCGAATGTGGCAGTAAAGCAGGCCCAGAACGCCGGATCTTCAAAGCCAATCTTCTCAAAGCGGCCGGTTCCGAGCAGCTCAGGGAAAAGAAATTTCTGGATTCCTTCTGATAAAAATATAAACCCGACAATCAGCCTGATAAGCAATGTCCTTTTATCATTTACAGTACTTAATATTAATGATGTGTATTTGTTAGCCATTCCCTGATAGTATAAGTGTATTGTTATTCAGATGAGCAATCCGGTCAGATCTTCTCGTTCCTTGCTATAATTCCAGCGTTACTGAGTTCTCGCTGACGCCCAGGCTGGCAAGTTGTTTCAGGACAAGATCCATCATAGGAGGAGGACCGCATACATAAAACCTGCCTTTGAAATCGTTAATCCTGGTCCTGAGGAACTCCGCGGTGATAAACCCGTGGAAATAACCCTTTCGCTTTTCTTCGGAGAGGATGTTGATAAAGCTTCCTCCGAGGATATTCCTGAACTCATTTTCAAGGATTATATCTGCTTTGGTTTTATTTGCGAAAACAAGCGTATTACCAGCAGCTTCATTCTTTGAGTGGAGATCGCGGAATATTGCTATAAATGGGGTTATTCCTGCTCCCCCTGCAATAAAGACACCTTTCCCTTTATAACTGATGGCCCCCCATACATCCCTGACTATCAGTTCATCCCCCGGCTTTAGTTTGCCAAGTTCATTAGTAACTCCGTTGCGGGAAGAATATATTTTGATGGTGAATTCAAGATAAGTGGCTGAGTTCAGGCAGGTAAACGTAAAGGGATTCTTTCTATCCCTGAAGCCGGGTGCATTGATTGACACATCAGTGGCCTGACCGGGAATAAAATTATAGCCTGCAGGTTTTTCGAGCCGGAACCGTTTAACATCATGTGTGACCTCGTCTATTTCCAGGATTTTAACTACATGTTCTTCCATAATTATTATGTGTATACTTTGTTAAACAATTAACATTGTCAGTAGTTCATTTACATCGCAAATAACACCGGCGAGAAGCATATTATGCTCTCGCAGGAAATAATGATGGAAGATCTTTTTGTGGCACAGACTGGGGTAAGAACGGCTAACGGAGAGTCAGCTCACTAGTCATGAATGTCTTTATTGTTTGGAAAAATTTCTTTTTTAACCGGTTCAGCAGATGATGAAGTTCCTCATGGACTCCATGTCCGATTACTTCTTCTTCGAGCTTCTGAAAGCTTTCAAGAAGTTCTTTCTGCTTTGATTGAGAAAGCCTGTCGTCACACATCGGGAAGAGGTAAGTATTTTCTTTCTCTATATGCATTCTGAGAAGAGTGACATAGGAGGAAGCTGCCTCAATAAACGACTTTTTATTAATTGTATTATTGGCAATAGAATCATGCATCTGCTTTATCAGCTCCCGTCCTCTTCTGTGCTGTTCGAGCATTACACCTATTGGTCCGCCCTGATTTTTTACACCTGTCACCTCAAGGGCTGGAAACAGGAACATCTCCTCCTTCCCGTGATGGCATTTATCGGCAAATAGTCTAAGGAAACCGATCATATCTTCAATATCTTTAACATCAGTTTCTCTGCCTTGCTGTACTCTTTCATACATCCTTTCAATCAGATCTAGTGCAGTCAGAATTGTTTCATGTTCATGTATCAGATCCTCACTGGCTTTTTTCATATCCAAATTCCTTCCAAATTAATGAAAACTGAAATTATTGAAATGTTGTCCTTAATTGTACTAGGAAAGTATATGGTTATCAAATCTTTAATCGGCATTAAAGTTAAATTCTCCGAATCAAACCGGGATTAAGACCTGATTAAGATTTAATTAAGATTAGATTAAGGTTCAGAGAATATTGAAAAGATGTGATCTGAAACTATCCCTCTTCACTCAGCACATATCCAAAGCCTTTTCTGGTATGAAGAAGCCGGGTGCCGAAATCTTTATCAATCTTCTTACGAAGGGAATTAATATGAACATCAATTATATTAGTACCTGAATTAAACGAAAATCCCCATACCTTTTCAGCAATCAGTATTCTGTCAAACACTTTTTCCTTGTTTTCAAGTAATAATTCAAGGATTTTATATTCGGTTGCAGTAAGGCGTATTTCCTTTCCAGCCCTTCTTACTTTACGCGTAATAGAATCAATTTCCAGGTCTGCAATCTTAAGCGTGGGCTTGACCATTTCTTCCCTGTTTCTGCGGTGCAATGCTTTGATCCGGGCTAAAAGCTCCTGGAAGCTGAAAGGTTTGGTCAGATAATCATCAGCACCGCAGTCAAAGCCCTGTACTTTATCGTCCACAGAATCAAGTGATGTGAGCATAATGACAGGTGTAAGGATATTCTTGTTTCGGATATTCTTACATAATTCAAATCCTGAAATCCCGGGTATTACAACATCCAGAATAATCACATCATATTTCTTCGAAGTAACCAGTTTTTCTGCGATAGTTCCCTCATATGCAATGTCAACGAGGACATCATTGCTTTCGAGTCCGATCTTGATGAAGGATGATATCTTGGGATCATCTTCAACCAGCAGGATTTTCATTTCTTGTCGACCTTTTATGGTGAACAAAATTATCAAAAAATTAATATTTTTACTATTTATGTTCGATCGGTATAAAGGCAATAAACGTAAAGAAGAGACCTGCATGAAATATTTAAGGTGGCGGAGAGTTAAAGTTTTATCGTTTAGGATTTTCAAATGAAATTTGAATTATTATGGGAGCAGGAATTACAAAACACTATACGGGGGAAAAGGATGAACCTGTAAGCCTCTCACCTGTACAAAACAGGATTTTCTGGATATCAAATATTGTTGTCCTCATCATAAGCATGCTGGACCTTACAGGATGGATTACCGGTATTACCTGGCTAAAGAGTGCCGGTCCGTTCTGGGAACCAATGAAAATCATTAGCGCAATATGCTTCTTAATTGCTTCATTATCTCTTATAATTATAGTAACAAAACAGCCTGCCTCTAAAATCAGGAAAACTGTACCTCCAGTTGCGGGATTATTTCTGATTGCCGTTGGTTTGCTTTCACTAATAATGTGGATTCATGTATTAACCGCCGGACACGAGACCTCAGTAGTAAATCTGCCGGTTATGGACCTATTCCTGGCTCCGGGTGCCAGAATGTCTCTTTTTACGGCAATCAACTTCACACTTACAGGGCTTATTCTGATTTTGATAAACCAGGGTAATAATATTGCTTCAAATATTGCCCACATTTTAAGTTTCCCGGCAGCTATTATCGGATATATGGTCCCTGTAAGCTACCTCCTGAGTATTAATTATTTCACTCAATTTCTTAATGTTCCGGTCGCACTCAATTCAGGAATAGCATTTTGTGCTCTGTATATCTCAGTGTTTTTTATGCGTCCGTCTACCTGGCTGATGAGTGTTTATACAAGCAAAAACTCAGGAGGGATTATGGCACGACGGTTGTTGCCCTGGGTTTTATTGCTGCCGATTTTAATCGGATGGTTTCGTATTTATGGGGAGCATAATGATTGGTTTGTTTCGGAGATCGGGGTGATGCTGGTAGCACTTACTTATACGACCTGTTTCGTTCTGCTGGTCTGGTTTTCCGCAAGGGCGGTTAACAGGATCGATATAAAGAAGCATATGGCCGATGAAGCATTAAAAAAAACAAATGATGAGCTTGAAATCAGAGTCAGGGAAAGAACCACTGAACTTTCAGACCTGAACAAGATACTCAATGCAGAAATTAAAGAACGGATAAAGGCTGAGACTTTAGTTATAGCCGAACGTCAGCGGATAAACGGGCTGCTGGAACTGATGCCGGCATATATTATCCTTCTTACTGCCGATTATCATGTTTCATATGCAAATCGGACCTTCCGGGAACGTTTCGGCGAATCATCCGGATTGCCCTGTTACAAATTTCTATTTGGCCGTTCAGAACCCTGTGAGGTTTGTGAAACATATAAAGTATTAGAAGATAATAAACCTCATACCTGGGAATGGACAGGACCTGACAAACGTATTTATTCGATATATGATTTTCCCTATAAAGATACGGATGGTTCACCTCTTATAATGGAGGTAGGTATCGATATTACGAATCTGAAAGAAGCTGAAGCGAACCTTGTAACATTAAATACCGAGCTCGAACAAAGAGTCCTGACACGAACCGCTGAACTTTTAATTGTCAATGAGCGCCTTGACATACTTTCCCAGACATCCGGCAGGCTTCTTGAAAGTACTAATCCCCAGGAGCTGATCAATTCACTATGCACTCGTGTAATGAACTTTCTCGATTGTCAGGTTTTTTTCAACTTTTTGATCGACGATGCCAAGGGGAAGCTGCAGCTAAATTCTTATGCAGGTATTCCTGAGAATACTGCCCGTAACTTTGAATTGATTGATTTCGGTGAAGCAGTATGCGGGTGTGTCGCAAGGGACGGGGCAAGGATTGTTGCAGAAAATATTCCTGAGACACATGATCCGAGAACAGAGCTGGGTAAATCGTTCGGAATCAAAGCATACGCTTGCCACCCCCTTCTGGCTCACGACAAGGTGATCGGTACCTTATCATTTGGTACAAAAACAAGAATAAAATTCAGCGACGATGATCTGTCCATGATGAAAACGGTTACTGACCAGGTAGCTTTTGCCATGACACGGGTCCGGAATGAAATATCCCTGCGGAGGAGTGAAGAACGTTACAGAAGCCTTATGGAGCTTTCGCCGTTGGCAAGTTTTGTTAACAGAAATAACAGCATTGTAATGCTGAATTCAGCCGCCAGAAAATTGCTGGGTGTCACTTCAGTTGAGGATGTTCTCGGTAAGTCGCCATTTATATTTTTTCACAATGACTACCACACAAGGATAAAAGCACGGATTGAAAAGATTTTAAAGGGTGGAACTGTTCCAATGACAATTGAAAAAATAGTCAGACCCGATGGTGCCGTCAGGGATGTTGAGGTAATTGCAGCCTTGATTAATGATACCGAAGGTCCCGCAATCCAGATTATCATGAATGATATTACTGAAAGGAAAATAGCGGAAAAGGAGCTTTTTGACACGAAAAATTACCTGCAGAATCTACTGGACTATGCAAATGCACCTATAATAGTATGGGATAAGGAAAATAAGATCAGGCTGTTTAACCATGCTTTTGAACATCTGACCGGTTACTCGTTTAAAGAGGTTGAGGGTAAAAAGCTCGACCTTCTCTTCCCGAAAGATTCTTATAAGGATTCGATGACAAAGATCAGACATGCCCTGACAGAGAACTGGGTAACAATTGAGATACCGATCCTTACAAAAAACAACGACATAAGAACTGTTCTCTGGAACTCATCACGCATTTATGATGATAACAGAAAAGCAATTTCAACAATTGCCCAGGGAAACGACATTACAGAAAGAATCGAAGCAGACAGAGCACTTAAGGAATCGACGGAGAAGCTGGAAATAGCGCTCGAAAATGGCAATATCGGCATCTGGGAATGGGATATCAGTACCGATGCGTTTGATCTCGATGTCAGAATGGAAAGGATGCTCGGACTCGCCCCGGGAACATTCGAAAATACATTTGAAGCCTTCGAGAAAAGTATACATGAAGAGGATCTGCCTCATGTAAGGAATGCCATCCGTCAGGCGCTCGATAAGAATATTCCTCTTGATACCATATACAGGATAAAGCACAAAAACAATGATATCAACTATATAAGTACCAAAGCCCTCGTCGAGAGGGACTCAAATGGCAATCCGAAAAAAATGGCTGGTGTCTGCTTCGATATTACGGAAATGAAAATGGGAGCCGAGAAAGCTTTGTTCATGCTGAATGAGGAGCTTCTTCGATCAAACAAAGAGCTGGAACAGTTTGCATACGTAGCCTCACATGATTTACAGGAACCGCTGAGGATGGTTTCAAGCTTTACCCAGCTCCTCGCCGCACGCTATAAGGACAAGCTTGACCGGGATGCCCAGGAGTTCATCAGTTTTGCCGTTGATGGCGCCGCACGGATGCAGGAGCTGATAAACGACCTGCTTGATTATTCAAGAATTGAAACACGGGGTAAGAAGTTCTCAAAGGTAGATGTAAATGTAATTCTTGAACAGGTATTAAATAACCTGAGACTTATAATACAGGAGAAAGATGCCAGGATCAGGATTGATGAGGTACCGGTAATCGTCGCTGATGATGGTCAGATGGTCCAGCTTTTTCAGAACCTTATTGTAAACGGACTTAAGTTCTGCAAACACAGGGCACCCAGAATACACATTTCCGTCAAAGAAGAAGAAGACAGATATGTCTTTTCGGTTAAGGACAATGGTATAGGAATTGAGAGTCAGTATTTCAACAGGATATTCCAGATATTTCAGCGGCTGCACCCGAAAGATCAATACGGAGGTACCGGGATCGGACTTGCGATCTGCAAGCGTATCATCGACAGACACGGAGGAAAAATATGGGTTGAATCAAAACCGGGAAAGGGATCGGTATTCCATTTTACGGTTATTAAAAGATAATTATTCCCGTACCATGAGAACTACAATCGCAAACGTAATCGATATCCTCATTGTTGAGGACAATGCCGGTGATGCCAGACTAATCAGGGAGATTCTTAATGACGACAAACTGTCTGGCTCCCTCTCCCTTGCCAAAGACGGCGTCGAGGCAATGGATTTCCTTCGTAAAAAAGGTAAATTCAGATCTGTACCCACACCCGATCTGATTATCCTCGATCTGAACCTTCCGAGGAAAGACGGCCGTGAAGTGCTCGCAGAAATAAAAAACGACGAGGAATTGAAACATATCCCGATTGTTATTATGACTATTTCACAGGCTGAGGAAGACATTCTGAGATCATACAACCTCTATGCAAACTGCTATATAACCAAATCGCTTGACCTTAACCAGTTTACACGGGCCGTTAAATCAATTGAGGATTTCTGGTTCTCAATAGTAAAACTGCCGCCCAAGATGGATAACCTGAACAAGACACCGGACTGGATAAATATTCCTGGAAAAAAGAGAATGTTTGATAAAAAATAGTAGGTATCAATATGGGAACTGACCTGTCTGAAAATCTTACTCTTGACGGGGTAACACTGCCCGACAAACCATTGTCAATCCTTCTTGTTGAAGATAATTCAGGTGATGTTGTCCTTATTAAGGAACTTTTGAGATCGGCAGGTATCAGTTTTTCACTGGTACATGTATCAACTCTGAAGGAGACTCTGCTTCTTTGTGCCGGACACGATTTTGATGTTATTCTCCTCGACCTGGGCCTCCCTGACAGCCTTGGCATCGAGACTCTGAAAAAGATCCAGGTGTTCAATATAAAATCACCCGTGGTTGTAATGACAGGGCTTGATGATGAAGATATTGCACTTGAATCACTCAGAGAAGGGGCCCAGGATTACCTTGTGAAAAGCAGGTTAACTTCTGATGGCATCCTGCGAGGGATAAAATATGGAATCGAAAGAAAGAAGATTCAGGAACTCCTGAAAAGAAGTGAAGACCGGTACAGGAGATTAAGCAAAATGCTCGACAAGAAAGTAAAAGAACGTACTCGCGATCTTGAAAAATCAAATTACCTCCTGGAGCAGGAGCTCAGGGAACGGCAAAAGGCAGAGGAGACTCTGAAAAAAAGCGAAGCCAGCCTGAAGGAGCTAAACGCTACAAAAGATAAGTTCTTTAATATAATCGCCCACGATCTGAAAAATCCATTTACCTGCCTGCTCGGATCCACAGAACTGCTGAGCGAAAATATCAACCGGATGAAACAGGATAAGATCGGGGAACTTGTACAGATCCTGAACGACTCGGCTAAATCGGGTTATGCCATTCTCCTGAATCTGCTCGATTGGTCGCGTTCGCAGACCGGACTCATAGAAATAAAGCCGGAGAGGATAAATCTGAAAGATCTTATAGATGATAATATTTCGGATATGCGCACTTCATCTGTAAGGAAGGGAATAGATTTATATTCAGGGATGAAGAAGGATATGTACATCACAGCGGATAAGAATATGATGAATACTGTCTTGCGCAACCTGATCGGAAATGCCATAAAATTTACTTCCGGATCAGGAACAATAGGTGTCAATGCCGTATTGGAGGGAGGGAAAGTTATTGTATCAGTTAAAGATTCAGGCATCGGGATCCCTGAAGAAAATATCAATGACCTGTTCAGGCTGGATACTAAATTCACCCGTCCGGGAACAGAACGGGAACAGGGTACAGGTCTCGGTCTGAAACTTTGCAGGGAATTCATTGAATTACAGGGGGGGGAGATATGGGTGGAAAGCAAAATCAATGAGGGAAGTGAATTCATTTTTTCGATCCCCTTAACAAATCCTGGTTAAATCAGTTACAGGCAGAACAGGAACTGACATTTAAACAAAAGAGGCTGAATTATCTCAGCCTCTTCACCCTTAATTCCCACACTGACTGATTAACACCTGAACCTATGTTGAGTAATCCTTTAGCTTTAGCATCAGCTTCTGCCGCGCGAGGAAGATCCTGCTTTTTACTGTTCCGATCTTTAAACCGAGGTCATCGGCAATCTCCTTATATTTGTAACCTTCAATAAACATCCTGAATGGAATCCTGAAATCATCATCCAGTGAATCAATAGTCATTTCTATTTCTTCTACAGAGTAATTTGATTCAGGAGAAATATATCCCTTGTCATAAGGTTTGTTTATACTCTCAAACTCCTGGTTCAGGTCGAATATCAGGTTCTTCTTTATGTTGCGACGGTAATTGTTTATAAAGGTGTTTTTCATAATTGTGAATACCCAGGCATTGAAATTCGTAAAATCCACGAATTTGTCTCTCGAGGTCAATGCTTTAAGATAGGTATCCTGAACAAGATCCGGGGCTTCCTCGCGATCGGAAGTGAGACCCAATGCAAAAACGTGAAGTTTTGGCTTCAGTTTGAGCAGATTGCTGGTAAACTCATAGTATGTCATTGCTTGCTGTTTCCGGTTTCTTCACCAAAGGTATTTCTTACCCGGAGGAAGGGGATTAAGTCGGGATTAACAATAGATTAAGATTTGATTAAGATCTTAAAGAAGCATTATAATTACTATGTTTTTAACCACATTCACTCATATAATTTTCTGGTGGTGTCAACCGACCAGCCTGTTTTCAGACCAACCACGAAAAGTGCAAGCGATATTGCGCCGACAGAAAATACAATATCACCGAAGATCCTCAACCACCTTAAGGTTTGCAGTGTCGGGTCCTGCATAAATTCTGCTGACCGCGCATACCATATTCCGTGTTTGATACTGATAATAGTCTGAAGTACGCCGATTGGCAGAAGGCTTATGACTATCATCAGCATCAGTCCGACATTTATCGACCAGAAAGCAATTTTCAGGAGTCCGGTTTTCCAGACATATTTTATTGTGAGACCTTTGAGGACAAACAGCATCAACCCGATTGCCAGCATACCGAATACTCCGAACAAAGCCGCATGTCCGTGCACCGGAGTTGTATTAAGCCCCTGCATATAGTACAGCGCTATAGGAGGATTGATCAGGAAACCGAATAATCCTGCTCCCACAAGGTTCCAGAAGCTTACAGAAATAATGAAATAGATCGGCCATTTGTAGGCTTTAACCCATGTTGTCGCCCTGCTTAACTGGAGATTGTTATATGCTTCAAATCCCATAAAAACCAGCGGTACTACTTCAAGCGCACTGAATGTTGCACCTAACGCTATTATGGCGGTGGGTGTACCGGCAAAGTAAAGATGATGGAACGTTCCTATTACACCTCCCGACAGGTAAACAATTGTGGCAAACAGTACGCCTGTAGTAGCATACTTTATGTTCAGCAATCCCATTCTCACAAACAGGAATGCTGCTATTACGGTTGCAAATACCTCGAAGAATCCTTCCACCCAGAGATGAACGACCCACCACCTCCAGTATTCGGCTATAGACAGGTGTGTCTGCCTTCCCCACATCAATCCTGCTCCGTAGAATCCGGCTATCGCAACGGATGCAATGACGAAGAGTATAAGCATCTGGCGGCTTTCAGATGGTCTGGTTAATGCAGGCCACAGGGCTCGCAGCATTAAAAACAGCCAGATGAAGAATCCCGCAAAAAGGAATATCTGCCAGAACCTACCAAGATCCACATATTCATATCCCTGGTGGCCGAACCAGAAATTACCTGCCAGTCCGAGTTTCTGCATAACACCCATCCATTCCCCTGCAGTTGAACCGACAACTATGATCAAAAGAGCTATAAAGAGAATATTCACTCCAGGTTTCTGGAATTTTGGCTCTCTTCCCGCAACTGCCGGAGCTATATAAAGCCCTGCAGCAAGCCATGATGTGGCTATCCAGAAAAGTGCAAGCTGGATGTGCCATGTTCTTGATATTGAATAGGGAAAGATTGTATCAATCCTCAGCCCGTAAAAACCTTTTCCCTCAACACCGTAATGGGCTGTAAAGACACCGAAGAGGATCTGAACGAGAATCAGCCCGACAACAACCCAGTAATATTTAAGGGTAGCTTTCATCGATGGAGTCGGATTGAGACCAGCGAGGGGATCATTCTGAGGAAGCAGTGTACTATCAAGAATGTCGGATCTGTTTTTTGCATTATAGTATGCAAGCAGACCAATTCCGACAAGAAGCATAATGACACTGAATCCGGTCCAGAGTACTATCCCCGGTGTCGGGGTATTACCTATAGTCTGATCGGGCGGCCAGTTGCTCGTATAGGTGATGTCAGAGCCTGGCCGGTTGGTCGTGCATGCCCATGCCGCCCAGAAGAAGAAAGCATTCAGTGCATGCATACGATCCTGATCCTTAATCGTATTGGCAGGTATTGCATAAGCTTCGCGCTCTTTTTCAAGTGCCTGCTCATTCATGAAAAGACCTTTGTAGTAATTGCAGTTGTTCCTTATTGCTGCAGCTCTTTCATCAGAAACAGTGAGTAAACCTGTTGCGGGATCGTAAGTATTTGCCCGCAAAGCTTTCTGTATCCTTGTTTTAAGCATTGCCTGCTGTTCATCAGGCAGATCAGTGAATGATCGTCCGAATTCTTTTTGCGACCAACTGTCAAGCATAAAGAGGGTTTCCTTGTGGAGCCAGTCTGCAGACCAGTCGGGAGCCACATAGGCTCCATGTCCCCAGACTGTACCAAGTTCCTGCCCGCCTGTCGATTGCCATACATTCTGGCCATCCTTTATCTCCTGAGCGGTAAACAGTATCTCTCCGCTTTCTGTAATAACCTTTTCAGGTACAGGTGGCTTTTCCCTGTAAATCTCCTGTCCGAAAAACAGAAGAACTGAAAAGCTTATAAGAGTGATAAATGTAAAAGCTGTCCAGAGAGTTCTTGGTTTCATAGGGATATAATTTTAATTATCATTAATTAGGTTAGAAATATTCTTGATTATACAATCAAATGTATATTCTGTGTGTCTTGGTTTTCTTAAACACTTTATCAAGTATAATTATAACCAGTTTCGGAACAAAGAATTATTATATTCAGTGTTATCTGGCCTGTATATATTAAAACATTTTAAAGCGTGAATTGTTAAATGTATAAGGCAGGTTTATAAAAATATTTTTCCAAAACCTGAATCCGGGAATAAAGACAACCCGTTTTGAACCGAATTATTAACCTCAAGACCAGGAAATGGCAGACTTGACAACAAAGTATATGGGACTCGAGCTAAAAAATCCCATAATTGTAGGTGCATGTAATCTGGCTACTGAAATCAGGAATCTCAAGAAAATGGAGGAAGCAGGTGCAGCAGCAGTGGTTTATAAATCATTGTTCGAAGAAGAAGTGCATCTCGAAAACCTGGAACTGTTTGAACGCCGGACTGAATATGAAGAACGCCATGCCGAAATGGTTACCCTTTTTCCTAACGCAAAACTCGATCCCGCATTCCCCGAAGATCATTTAAGCAATCTGAGAAAAGCAAAAGAATCAGTTTCAATACCGGTCATAGCAAGCCTTAATGCCGTTTATGACGAAACCTGGATTGAATATGCGGAGAAAATTGAAGAGACCGGTGTCGACGGGCTGGAGCTTAATTTTTACACAGTCCCGGAAAAATTTGACGGGGAATATGATGATATAGAGAAAAGACATATTAAGATTTTGCTAGACGTCAAGTCAGTTATCAGCATACCTGTTGCGGTGAAGCTGAGTCCCTTTTACAGCAATCCGCTGAGACTCATTTCCGATCTCGATAAAGCCGGGGCGTCAGGAATGGTCTTGTTTAACAGGCTGTTCCAGCCCGATATCGATATACAGACTGAACAGCACCAGTTCCCCTACAACCTTAGCAATCCTGAAGACATACGGCTGCCTCTGCGGTTTGCCGGTTTGCTGTACCAGAATATAAAAGCTTCAGTCTGTGCAAACTCGGGAATTTTCAGCGGTCAGGACGTGATTAAGCTGATTCTCGCAGGAGCTGATTGTGTTGCACTGGTCAGTACTCTCTATCTGAACCAGATCGATATTATCAGCACAATGTTGAAGGAGATCGAAAAATGGATGGAGAAAAAAGGATATCAGTCCCTGGGTGACTTCAGGGGTAAACTCTCAAGGAAATTATCAGAGAACAGGCTCCCGTTCCATCGAGCCCAATACCTCGATTTTATGATGGGAACAACAGAGATACTGAAGAAGTATAAAATAATTATCTGATCAGTGTACCGGTAACGGAAGCCCTGTTTCAGATTTTAGTTTTATTGACAGCTCCTATTCAGGTATCTATACGTAGAGGATGATTATCTGTCACTTTTCGATTCATTCAGATTTACAATCCTGCCGTCATAGTAAATAGTCCAGCCCTGTTTGCCATGCAAATTCGGAAAATAGCTCTCGAATGTTGTGGTTGTGGCTTCTGTTACCGGAACGGGCAGGCCTTCGGGAAGATCTTCCGTTGAAAGACCTGTATTCTTCAGTACCGGCGTATAGAAACCATTCTTCTTAAAATATTCGTTTTCTGCATAGTAGATCATCCGTAAGGCCCATTTCACATCCTGGTCGCTGTCAGGCACAAATTGTTCGTGAATGGTGCCTGCTTCCGCCCCTGAAAACTGAAGATAACCCCACATCTCCGGCATATGCATATTAATACGGCCCTGCGGCGACCAGACCCAGTTATTCTCGGGATATGGTTTTCCTGTCTGTGGATTGACTTCTTTTTCATACCTGCCATTCCTGACAACCATACGCCATTCCACTCTTGAAAAATTTATCCTCCAGCTGTCCCCGGCCACTGGTAATGTCCCTCCTCTGTTCCCTTCCCTCAGTGCTGCCATCGGGATCATGATTTCGGCAGTCCAGCCCTGGTCGGTATCCCGGGGATTATTGATAGTTCCGTCTGTAAATATCCCTGTCCTTAATCCTGCGATATCCCAGTAGTCCACCGGTGGTCCGCCATCCCTGTAAGGTTTAAGCAGCAGCAGATCCCATGGCGTGCCAAAGGCATTGATCTCGAGTTCAAAATACGCATGTGTGTCCCCGTCGGGATCAATGAACACCTCAAAATCATTATCATAAAAGATAACAGTATCCCTTTGCCGCAATGATGCCTGGATATGTGGCTCTTCAAGCTCTGCTGCCACATACAGGTAATCGTCATCCCAAAGAAGCTTTACCCGGGTTTTTAGCGGCGGATCAGGCTTCATCTGACCTTCAATATCGGCAAAGTAGTCTGTCCACTGCGCTGCTCCCCATTCCGGTTCGCTCAGAATACCATCGGGATTTACTGGTGAGGCTCTCCTGTAACAAACATAACCTTTCGGTTCCGGCTTTGGCGGCATTTGTGATGCAATGTCTCCGGCATTTCCCCCGGGACCCGAACACGAAAAAACGCTGAAAAGCATCTCTGACAATAAGAATAACCCGGTAATTCCGGCCTTGTAATGTCCTTTTCCTGTAAGTAATGTTAGCATAATATTTCCAATAAGTTTTATACTGAACTTTTTACGGGTGAACAAATTTATGCTTTAACTGCTATAAAACTTAAAAAACTCATGAATTCTGTCAGCTGATTAAACTCAATTCTTAAATTTACTATTGATAGCGGCAATAAAATGACTTATCATGAACAGAACCTGTTTCTTTCTCGTAATACTCGTTATTTTCCAGATGCAGCTTCCGGGTCAGCCGGTAATATTTCTCCTCGATGACAACTGGAAAGCAAGACGGGCAACTGATGTACTGATCGATGGCACTGAAATTACCGGCGCTGCTTTTAAACCGGAAGGATGGATCGATGCCGTTGTCCCGGGAACAGTCCTGACGACGCTTCTCCATAATAAACTTATTCCGGATCCATTCTTCGGGATGAACAATAATCAGATACCCGATATATACAACACGGGAAGGGATTATTATACCTTCTGGTTTTATAATGAATTTGAGATCCCCCAAAAGTTTGAAGGGCAGGAAGTCTGGTTGAATTTCAGGGGAATAAACTACTTTGCAGATGTTTTCCTGAACGGAAAACGTGTAAATACAACCACACACAAGGGTATGTTCCTCAGGGAAAAATACCCGATCACTCAATATATAAATAACGGAAAACCCAACAGGCTGGCAGTATGGGTTGCACCGCCCGATCCGGTTGGCAATGCCTCTGCCGGGCAGGGCGGGGATGGAACTATCGGAAGGAGTGTGACCATGCAGTTTACTGCAGGATGGGACTGGATCTGCCCGGTGCGCGACAGGAATACCGGAATCTGGGATCAGGTATCGGTTGAGATTACCGGACCGGCAGATATCAGGAATCCTTATATTGAAACCAGGGTTCCGGGGACAAGGATCCCTGGAGCAAAACAGCCGCCGGCATTTGTAAAAACATCTGCAGAACTTAAAAATGCATCATCGAAACCGTTCAACGGGATACTGAAGATTGAATTTGAAGGATACAATGCAAGTGTAAAAGTTTTGCTTGATGCCCAGGAGGAAAAAGTTGTGATACTGCCGGAGATAAAAGTTGCTGATCCACGCTTATGGTGGCCTAACGGATTGGGCGAACAATCCCTATACCGCATGAAAATAGAATTGACAGATCAGAGCGGAGCAATATCAGACTCTGATGAAGTACAATTCGGTATCAGGGAGACAGACAATTATTTCGATAAAAGCATCAGGGCCCGGGTATTCACCGTGAACGGACAGAAGGTGTTTGTCAAAGGTGGCAACTGGATCGCCTCCGACGCTCTGCTGAGGTTGTCAAAAGAGCGGTACGAAGCCGAGGTAAGGCTTCACGCCGAAATGAATATGAATATGATAAGGGTATGGGGAGGTGGATTGACCGAACGGCCGGAGTTTTACGACGCATGCGACCATTATGGCATACTTGTGTGGCAGGATATCTGGATCACAGGCGACTGCAACGGGGAATGGAACGATCCAATGAAAAAGGAAACACAGGCACGACGTAAGGCATATCCCGATGACCACAGGTTATTCCTGGAATCACTGACAGACCAGATCAAGATGCTCCGTAACCATCCGAGCCTTTATATGTGGTGCGGGGGGAACGAGACTTATCCACCCCCCGATATACTGAGCGCCCTTGAAAAGGATATCTTCCCGCGTTATGACCCCTCACGATTCTTCCTCGACATGTCAACATCCCCAAAGCTGATGACAAACACAATAGGAGGCGTGGGCGACGGTCCCTACGGCATCAGGGAGCCTGAAAAGATCTTCACCGAAAGGTCATTCCCCTTCAATCCCGAAACCGGCTCGATTGGCATACCGAACTATGACGGGCTGGTAAAGATCATCCCCGAAAATGAACTTACTCCGCCGCAATCGCCAAGGACATCAGGATCATGGACGTATCATAAATACCTGCCCCTGCTCGATTTTCCCGACAGGTACGGGAAAGTGAAGGACATACGCGATTTCTGTTTCAAGGCGCAGATCGTGAGTTATGAACAATACCGCGCTCTCCAGGAAGGATTCAACCATAAAATGTGGGACTGGTATTCCGGGATGCTTGTCTGGAAGAACCAGAATCCGTGGACAGCCCTGAGGGGATTCTTCTACGATTATTTCCTCGACTATACGGGAGGTTACTACGGTTACAAACACGGTGCTGCTCCGGTCCATATCCAGCTTAACCTGAATGATTCTGCGGTGTGTGTTTTGAACCAGACGGCACTTGCCCTGAATAATATTACAGCTGAAGTATTATTGTACGATATGCATGGCAGACAGATCTCTGGGAAAAAATATCCGGTCAGCCTCAACGCACATAGCATAATGTTACTGGATAAAATCATTCTTCCCCGAAAAGGCAGCGAGGTCTTCTTTCTTAAATTGCTGCTGACAAATGGTGGTAAAGCTGTTGACGAGAACCTTTACTGGCTTTCGGGAAAGCCTCATTCATATGAAAAGCTGAATGAGCTTGATAAAGTAACAGTTGAGACTGCAATAACAAAGGTTAATAATAACCAGGGGATTATTGTGATTTCCAATTCAGGCTATGAAACGGCTTTCTTCATTCGGCTGAAAGTAACAGATGGCAATAATAACCTGATGCTTCCTGTGTTCTTAAGCGAGAATTTTTTCACATTGTTGCCCGGTGAAAAGAAGGAAATAAAGCTCGATTTAGGTCAGGGGAGCTTAGGGATGCAGAAGACGGATCACAAACTGATGGTTGAAGGCTGGAATATCATTCCATCAGAGAAGACATTCTGATCAATTATCTTTGGAAAAACACACTCAAACTTTTACCGGAAATACAGAATGGTTAAACAAGTACAATTTATCCTGGCATCGCTTTTAATGCTGTTTACCGGCAGTTGTTTTGGTCATGAAATCATTCAGGCAACCAGTACGTTTTCATATGTAAATCAGAACAGACCTCCGGACAAGCAGCTTTTACTAAACGGGAGGATATGGAGAAACCAGTTTAGTAAGGCGGTTGGTGACCAGTTTTTCCTTTCAAACACATTTCTCAGGGGATCAGTTATAATTAACGGGTTGCGATTTAACAACCTCAACATTAAATACGATATAATCAACGACGAGCTGTTACTGAGCATTGAATCTTATCCGATAATTATGATGAACAAGGAAATGGTCGATAGCTTCAGCCTTACCTTTGAAAACAGGATTTACAACATGATCAATGCGGGGACCGATACTTCAGCTGTATTAAGAGGTTATGTCAATGTACTGTACAGCGGTCATTCTGCGCTGTACGTGAAGTACACAAAACAGCTTCATCCGCTGGGTGTTGATGGAAGATATGATCTTATCAATCAGGTGCACTTTGTCTACCTGAAGAAGGGGAATAAGATAATACCTGTAACCGGAAAGAGGAAGCTGCTGAGCCTGCTGGAAGATAAAAAGAGAGAGATCAGAAGTTTCATGAAAAGCAACAGGATCAGAATCAGATGGAAGGATCCGGACACTTTCGTTCCTCTGCTAAGGTATTATGACAGTCTGGAAAATAATCTGTAGGGAGAAATGACCGTCAGGAGTATAGCGGCTGCTGTCTTCATTATAATGTCACCTTTGATTTATTCACAGGAGTCATTCAGGATTGACTGGGATTTTACCGGACAGTCATTTCACGATTTCGTCCTGAAAACAGAGTCGCGGTATCCTGTCAGATTTTTTTATAACGACGAGTGGATCAGGAATCTTACTCTCGGCATTTACGGTGATAAGAAGATGCTGAACGAGATACTCGACACACTGTTCAAACCCGAATCAATTTACTGGTATACTGCAGGAACAGGGAATATAATCCTTTCAAAGAATTTTGCCATTAAATCTGTAATTGAGGAGCCGGCTGAGGACCAGAGCTATATGCCCGGTATGGATTATTCAGAGGATACGGAGGTAAAAAGCACAGCAGGCAATATTGTCGTGGATATAGGCAATCCGGCTGACAGGAACAGGGCAGGGGATGTGACAGTCTCGGGTTATATAACAAACCAGGACACTAAGGAAACGATTGCCGGGGTTACTGTTTTTGTCGCGGAACTTTCTGCTGGAACAATTTCGAATGCATACGGGTTTTATAAACTCAGTCTGCCCCGCGGCAGTTATACTGCACGGTTCACATTCATCGGAATGAAAGAAAGAAAAATTGATCTGAACCTCAATGGCTCCGGTGAACTCAATGTAGATATGAGAAGCGTACTCGTTCCCCTGAAAGAGGCTGTTATCAGCGCCGAAAAGAATATTACTCTCAACCGCCTGGAGGTGGGAGTTGAGAGGATAAATATACTGTCATTCCGTCTACTGCCGACTTCAATGGGTGAATCAGATATTATTAAAAGCATGTTGCTTTTACCGGGAGTACATTCAGTCGGTGAAGGATCGGCGGGTTTTAATGTACGGGGAGGATCGGCTGATCAGAACCTGATCCTGCTCTACGGAGCCCCTGTCTACAATTCATCTCATTTCTTCGGTTTCTTTTCTGCTGTCAACTCCGACATTATAAAAGATGTAACACTTTATAAAGGAGGAATACCAGCCAGGTATGGGGGAAGACTTTCATCTGTAGTGGACATTATACCAAGGGAAGGGAACAGGAGGGAATTCACCGGTAACGCTGGAATCAGTCCTGTCACAACTCATTTTGTTATTGAGGGACCTGTAAAAAAGGACACAATTTTCTATCATATTGCTACCAGAACAACCTATTCGAACTGGATATTGAAACGGATAGAAAATTATTCTATCAGTAAAAGCCGGGCATCATTTAATGATGTCAATGCGAGGATTGCGTGGGACATTAACAAGAATAATAAGGTTGATTTCTCAGCTTATTACAGCCGCGATGGATTCAGGTTCAATTCGGATACGACATACAGGTATCAGAATAATATTGTCTCTTTCAGGTGGCGCCATTATTTCTCAAACCGGCTTTTCTCCTCACTTTCATTGAATAACAGTTACTATAAGTACGGCATTTCGAGCACGCGGGTGCCTCAGGAAGCTTTTATTCTTACCCACAGAGTAAACAGTACTGGTTTTAAAGCCGATTTTAACTGGTTTCCCGGAAGGAATGAATTCAATTTCGGCACTGATCTTATCAGGTATGATGTAGTGCCTGGCAGCTTTATACCTGCCGGCGATTCGTCGATTGTAATTCCGAATTCGATTGAGAAGCAGAGAGCCATCGAAGCTGCAATCTATTTTGAGGATAAATATATTCTGACGGATAATCTTTCGGTCAATGCAGGAGTGCGGTTTGCCTTATTCTCTGCACTTGGGCCTCAGACAGTTTTTATTTATGATCCTTCTTTTACAAGGAGCAGCTCATCGGTTACTGACACAGTCATCTTTGACAGGCTCAATAATTATAAGACCTATGCCGGTCCCGAACTGCGTCTCTCGGCAAACTACAGGCTGAACGATAACAGCTCATTCAAACTGAGCTACAATCATACTAGACAATACCTCCATCTGCTGTCAAATACTACCTCTATCTCGCCAAGCGATACGTGGAAGCTCAGCGACTATCATTTAAAGCCGCAGTCAGCCGACCAGTACGCAGCAGGATATTACAGGATGCTCAATAATAACAAGATTGAAGCATCAGCAGAGATCTACTACAAGAAGATTGAAAATATGGTCGATTTCAAGGGCGGCACTGACCTTGTAATGAATGAGTTTATTGAAAGGGATCTGATAAATGTTCATGGGAAAGCTTATGGTCTTGAATTAATGCTGAGAAAACCTGAGGGGCGTGCACGCTGGAGTGTGAGCTATACCTGGTCGAGGGTGTTAATAAGGAGCAAACGGACATTCAGTGAAGAGTTGATAAATTCCGGAAACTGGTTCCCGGCCAATTTTGACAGACCGCACGACCTGATCTTCACATTTAATTTTATCTATTCAAGGCGTGTTAGCTTCTCGGCGAATTACAATTTCAGTTCGGGCAGACCGGTAACATATCCTGTTTCTTCATATACGATCGGCGATATTGTGATCACCCATTATTCGGACAGGAATAAATACCGGATACCAGATTATTCGAGACTTGATCTCTCGGTAAAGATAAGCGGAGATCTCAGGATAAAGAAAATTGCCCATCCGCACTGGATCTTTTCGGTTTATAATGTAATGGGCAGGGATAATGTGTATTCCGTATTCTTCAGGAATGTTAGGAATTCAGTCAGGGGATACTACCTGTCTGTTTTTGGAAGACCGATACCATCGCTTTCATTCAACTTTGACTTCTGAAATGAGATCGCATAGAATCATAAGAATAATCCTTTTTCTTGCACTGGTTGTCGGATGCACGGTTCAGTTCATACCCGAGGTTGATGAAAACAGGGAGCTGCTTGTTGTGGAAGGGATGATCACCGACCAGAACAGGGTAAACCGTGTCAGGCTCTCAAGGTCAATGCCGATAGGTACGCTCTTCGAGCGAAAAGCAGTTATGGACGCTGTTGTTACCATCACTGATGAAAACGGGATTGTCACAGCATTGATCGAAGCCCCCGCAGGGACATATTCCACTGATTCCTTACAATTCAGGGGACGGATTGGAGGCCGTTATTCACTTAATATTAAAACAAATGATGCGGAATATGTGACCGATTATATTGAGATGCAGCCTGTACCGCAAGTCAATTCGTTGTATTATGAAAAAGTGCTGATTACGGCAGCTAAGGACAGCAATGACATGGAAGAAGGCTGTAAGATATATGTTGACAGTTATGATCCGACAGGTGAATGTCTTTATTTCAGGTGGGACTACTCTGAAACCTGGGAGTATAGGATCCCATACAATGTGGTTAACAAGACCTGCTATGTTACTGAGAGGTCAGATGAGATCCTTGTAAAGAATACATCAATGTACAGCCAAGCCAGGGTTTCGAAATACCCGGTCGTATTCCTTACAAATAAATCCGACAGGCTGAAAGAGAAATACAGCATCCTGGTAAACCAGTATTCTCTTAACGAGTCGGAATATGAGTTCTGGGAAAATGTCCGGAAGATCTCACAGAATGTAGGTGGTCTGTATGATATTACTCCAATGGCTGTCTCCGGAAATATCAGGTGCACTACCAATCCGGAAGAGGTAGTCCTTGGCTATTTCAGCGTATCTGCAGTGACAGAGAAACGATTGTTCATAGATGACACCTTCCTGGGATTACCGCTTTTTTATACTTATTGTGCGACCGATACGGTTGTAGGGATGCTTCCTGAAACAGGCCTCAATACAGATTACTGGGTAATTGAAGATTATAGCGATGAACCTCTTCCGTTCTGGGTGATAACAACATTCAGGGAGTGTGCGGATTGCACAACAAGGGGAACAAAGGAAAGACCGCCATACTGGATTGGAGACTGATAATAATGAATTGAAAAACTGTGACACGGTTCAATTTCATACTGCTCCTGATTTCATTGTTTACAACTTCACGACTGGATTCACAGAAGCTTACACCTTCCATCCTGGAGGAACGAATAAGTGAGTTTTTCAGGCTATCCCCATGGGAAGAGATATATTTACATACTGACAGGGATAAGTACATTGCGGGGGAAGATCTCTGGTTCAGCCTCTACACTGTCGACAGGGAAACAGGATTACTATCCGGCAGGAGCTCTCTTGCATACATCGAGTTGCTGAATCCATGGAATACCCCGTTATTAAGGACAAGGATCCATATCCCCGGTGGAAGAGGCGAAGGCTACTTTCTTCTTCCCGATACAATAAGCTCAGGCACTTATACTATCAGGGCTTATACAAACCGGATGAAGAATTTCCTCCCTGAAAATAGCTTCACACAGGATATTGAGATATACAATCCCTTTAACACCTCCGGCTTCACAGGTAAGGTTGAATTAACAGGCGACACTCTTCCGGGTGCAATCAACAATGGATTTTCAGCTGCAGTGGATTATTCTTTTGATGACAGGATTGAGATCACGATAACAGCGGACGGATCGCGTGTTCTTCCTTCATCACAATATTATCTCTTTGTAATCCAGACTAATGGGAATACTGATTACATTAATAGTCTCACAATAAAGGATATTATTACAAAAATCTCAGTTCCGGTGTCAAGGCTTTCAGGGGGAATAAGCCATATTGCTCTTATAAGTGATGATGGTGAGGTCATATTTGAAAGGTTGATCTATTCACCATGGCGGAACAGGAGTACTTTAAGAATTACTGCCGATAGCATTTACGGCAGACGGGAAAAAGTCTCCATTTGGCTGGCAGTAAGCAATAATGATGAAAGTCAGCCGGGAATTTCTGAAATGAGCGTTTCGGTTACTCCGGATTTTACTGCCGTACACAATGGGATTACTGATTATCTGGCTTTCGGGACAGAATCTGGAAGAATTCCATGGACGACCGGAAGTTATAGCTTACCCTTAATTGATCAGAATCTGACAAATGATTTTCCTGGACGTTCCGGCAGCAGCCGGATGAAATGGCAGGATATAATATCAGGGAAAATACCTCCGGAGGTTTATAGATTCGAGAGCGAAGGACACTATCTTTCGGTAACAGTAAAACACAGGGGCAATCTTACAACCGATTCAGCCGATTTCCTGTATATGTCTGTAAAGGGTAAGGTTGCAGAATTTAAATATGCATCCAGAGATTCGTCAGGTAAATTCACCTTTATTCTTCCTGTCGACCACATACTTCGGTATCTGATCATTCAGCCTGAACATGCTACCAGCGATATGATGCTTGAAATTGAACCATCATTTTCATGGAAACTGGCGGAATCTATTACCAGAAAGAAAATATTGACTGATTCTCAGCTTGAAGCGTTTTCAACTTTGAGCTTCAACTACCAGGCATCAAGGATATATGGAACGAAGTTAAGAAGAGAAACTGAGGCGCCCAGCGACAACAATCCGAGAAAGAGAAGATTTTACGGGATTCCCGAGATGGAGATCCACCTTGATGATTATATCAGGCTGCCAACAATGCAGGAGGTCTTCTTTGAGCTTGTTCCCGGAGTAATTCTCAGATCAAATAAAACGGGATTTGAAATAAAAATCATTAATCCTCTCACCGGAGTATTTTATGATGAGAAGCCTCTTGTAATGGTGGATGGGGTAATTATTAACGATCTGGCAGTTCTGGTGGATCTTGATCCTGAAACTATTGAGAAGATAGAAGTGGTTAAAACTCCATACCTGATTGGAGACCTTATATTGCAGGGGATTGTTAACGTGATTACCCGGTCGGGTGATTTCAGCAACATCACCATGCCCGATTATGCAGTGATACTGCCTTACAGGGTGGCTGATAAACCACCTGTATTTGAAGCTCCGGACTATTCAGACGTACTATCGAGGACAAGCAGGACCCCTGATTTAAGGAATACTCTTTACTGGAATCCTTCAGTGAAAACAGATGATAAAGGTGCAGCCGGGATTGAATTCTGGACATCGGATCTGCCGGGATTTTATACAATCAACATACAGGGCATCACAGGGACCGGCGAAATGATATCACTTTATAAATCATTCAGGGTAAGGTAGGAGTACATGCCTCTTCCTTTTTCAACCTGATAACCTCCTTAAAGTGGTCAGGAGTAAGCCTCATTGCTTCCTTATTCTTGTTTATATTGATAAAGATCATATTTGTCTGATCGTTGTACAATCCAATAGAGACCTGGTTAAGTATTTTGATCTTCTTTGGATTTCTGTCTGACATATAAACCAGGTTCAGGCAGATCTCATCATTAATAATGTCTGCCGTTACCAGCTTCCCCGGAAGAAGCTTATTGTTGATATATATACGAACTCTGGAATTGAAATATTTGTTTATCTCTTCATTGAAGAGAGACTTGTCTGCGGAGTTCTTTTCAGGATTGCTTTCGGGGTTAAACAATCTGCAGTCTCGCAAAAAATCATCATAATACATTCTGAAGAAAACTT
>JADDYF010000170.1 GCA_015712185.1 Bacteroidales bacterium | reverse complement strand
ACAAGAAAGATCAGGATAAGTGCAAGTGTAAACGCGAACATCAGGCTCGATGAGCTCTCCTGGAAATCCTTTGAATCTCCTGCAAGAGCAGTCCTGAAGGAATCATCAAGGACTTCGTCGGCAATTCTGTCCATTTCTGCAAGTCCTTCACTTATGGTTTTTCCCCTGGCAATGCCTGCTGAAACGGTTGCAGCGACAAACCTGTTGTAACGGTACAGCTGGGGCGGAGCAGTCTCCTCGGTAAGCGTTACCAGGTTATCGAACTGGATCATATCACCGCTGTTGTTCCTTACGTATAACGATTTCAGATCCAAAGGCTTGTTCCTGTCTTCACGGGCAAGTTCACCCAGAATCTGATATTGTTTTCCGTTCATAAAAAAGTAGCCGAAACGCTGTCCGCTGAGGGCAAGCTGAAGCGTCTGCCCGATATTCTGTGTGGAAACTCCCAGAGTAATAGCTTTTTCGCGATTTATATGGATTCTGAGTTCAGGCTTGGTGAATTTGAGATTGACATCCGCCATCTGAAGCACATCGCTCTCCATAACTTTGGCCATGAATACGGGAAGGATCTCCCTGAGCTTTTCTATTGAGGTAGCCTGGAGAACATATTGAACAGGCATCCCTGATCGCCTGCTGCCGAATGTCGACTGCTGCATTACGAAAGCCCTTGCTTTGGTCTTTTTCCTGAGGTCAACCGAAAGCTGGTCAGCGATTTCCTGCTGAGTCTTTTCTCTGTTATTTGGTTTCTGAAGCATGATCCTGATATTTCCCATACCTCCACCTCTGATCATTGTTGTGTAGCTGAGGCGTTCAGGGACTTTCTCCTCAACAAGCTTAGCCAGATCTTCGCAATAAGCCAGCATAAACTCATAAGTCGATCCTTCAGTTGCAGTTGTGTTAATGGTGACCTGAGAACGGTCTTCGAGAGGAGCCATCTCAGCAGGGATTGTATTCCACAAGAGAAGAACCAAACCCACTGAAGCCGCAAGAATAACAAGGGCATATCCGCGATGCCTGAGAAATGAATCCAGCGTTTTTCTGTACCATTTGTTCAGATTCTCGAAAATACGTTCCGTCTTCCTGAAAAACCAGCTGTGTGTGGCCTCCCTTTTCAGCAGCTTTGTTGAGACCATAGGTGTCAGAGAAAGAGCCAGGAATGCTGAAATTCCGACTGCCCCTGCCATCACAATACTGAATTCCCTGAAAAGACGGCCGGTTATTCCCTGAAGAAAAACTATCGGGAAAAAGACAGATATAAGGGTGATAGTGGTAGATATAATTGCAAAATATATTTCTTTTGATCCCTTTAACCCTGCTTCAACAGGCTGCATCCCCGATTCAACCTTGACATAAATGTTCTCCATGACCACAATGGCATCGTCCACAACTATTCCAATAGCAAGGACTATTGCCAGGAGCGTCAGAACATTTATTGTGAATCCGGCCAGGTACATTATGAAAAATGATCCTACAAGCGAAACAGGGATAACCAGAATGGGAATCAGTGTGGCTCTCCAGCTTCGCAGGAAGAAATAGATAATCATAATGACAAGAGTAAATGCAATATAGATCGTATTCTTGACTTCTTTTATAGAAGAGCGGATATATTCGGTATTATCATAGTTAACATTTACTCTTACATCATCAGGCAGGTCCTTTTTGATATATTCAAGACGGCGGTATACTTCGTCAACAATATCTATATGATTTGAACCCGGCTGGGGGATCATTGCGATCTGCACCATGGGTACTCCGTCTCTCTTTAAGATTCCTCTTATATCCTCGGGTCCGAGTTCCGCCCTGCCAATATCCTTGAATCTTACGATCAGATCTCCTGACTGCTTAATGATCAGATCATTAAATTCTTTTGGAGTTGTCATCAACCCGAGGGTCCGGATTGTTAATTGTGTATTTGTGCCTTCAATTGAACCTGAGGGTAATTCAACGTTTTCGCGTACGATTGCATTTCTGACGTCCATGGGTGTAAGCGCATACCCTGCAAGTTTTGCGGGATCGATCCACAACCTCATTGAATACCGCTTCTCACCAAAAATGCTTACCGCGCTTACTCCTGAGATAGTCTGAAGCTGCTCTTTTAATGTAAGGTCAGCTATTTCAGAAAGCTGGAGCAGGGATCTCTTGCTGCTTTCAACCGTAAGGAAGAGAATCGGTGTCGCATCTGCATCGGCTTTTGCGACGGTAGGAGGGTCGCAGTCACGGGGAAGAAGTCTCATTGCCTGTGAAACTTTATCCCTGACATCATTTGCTGCGGTTTCAAGATCAACAGACAGTTCAAATTCAACTGTTATATTGCTTCCGCCCTGACGGCTGACACTTGTTAGTGTACGTACCCCGGGAATACCATTAATGTTTTGTTCAAGAGGTTCGGTTATCTGCGTCTCAATAACGTCGGAATTAGCGCCGGGATATGATGTGCTGACAGTGATAATTGCCGGATCGACACTTGGAAATTCACGTATCCCGAGAAATGTCATTCCAACGATACCGAACAGGAGGATAATTATAGCAAATACGGTAGCGAGTACCGGTCGGTGAATACTAACTGATGATAGACTCATTTCTTCTGGAATAACATGTTATGGATTCACAATCAGAGTATCTAGTACAACAGGCAGGGACTGACGAAGTTGCAGAATCCCTGTTGTTATGAGTGTATCGCCAAATTTCAGGCCATTCACTACCTGAACAAGCGATTCGGTACGCAGCCCGGTAGTAACTTTGACTGATGATGCCTTGCCTCCCCGGTAAACATATACCATTTCGCCTTCCATCTCAGGAATAAGTGCTTCAGTGGGTATTGCAATTGCATTATCTATCTGGGATAACAAAAGCGTGACTGATGTATAACGCCCGGGCTTCAGCTCTTCTTTCTTATTCGGGTAGAGCGCCCTGATCACAATTGACTTGGTATTCAGCTCAATCTTCGGATCAACGGCATAAACAGTCGCCTGGTACATCTTATCATCAACATCGAAGGAAACAGGAAAACCAATATTGACTTCACCTGCATATCTTTCAGGTATCGAAAATTCTATTTTTATGGGGCTTATCTTAACGAGCCTGGCAATTTTAGTTGATGGTGTCGCATAGCTGCCTTCGCTGAGATACCGGAGACCTATTATCCCGTCAAAAGGAGCACGCAGCTCTGTCTCCGAAATACGAGCCTTAATAAGGTTAATATCTGCCTGGGTTGTTTGAAGTTCAGTAACAATCTGGTCATAACTTTCCTGGCTTATGGCATCCCTGGTGAGAAGACTGCGTTGACGGAACTCCTTTTCTTCTACAAGCTTTATCTGTGCCTGTAGTTTCTGCAGCTGTGCCTGAAGAGGTTTATCATTGATCTTTGCTAAAAGATCTCCTTTTTTTACGCGTGTCCCTTCAGTAAAATTGATACCTACAATCTTTCCCGAGGTTTCGAAGGAGAGCTCTACTTCCTCGTCAGGCCTTAAAGTACCGGTACTCATCACCGGGTCGTTCATCTGAATGGGTTTTATCAGATACCCGCTTACATTTAGCACCTGACGTCCCGTCCCTCCGCCAGGACCGGAGCCTGGTCCGGGATTTCCCGGAACATTTGACCTTGAGGCAAAAAGCGGTTTTACCTTGGGATAAAATATTATTCCTGCCAATACCAGTATCAACAGAACTGTGGTTGTTATTCTAAATTTTTTATTCATACACCTGAAAATAATCTACTTGCAGTTGATCTTTAAACATAAATGAGCTACATATACTTTATAACCAATAAGCACCGGATTTTGAATGGACAAAAGTATGTAATTTGCACCTTAATAAGTCTTTAATTCACCGAAAAATATGTTAAAATATCCTAAAATCACTTTAATATAATGGAGTCCGGAATTTTCATTGCGCATCCGTATATTTATCAGAAAACAAATTACATTTACGGCAATTAACCGATAAAAGATCATGATCCAGCGTATTCAAACCGTATATCTTTTACTGACAATCCTGACATCCGGATTATTCCTGACAGGTAGTTTTTTAGAGTTCAGAAATGATACAGGGGAATTGATAAAAATCACTTTCATGGGAATATACCGGTCTGTTGGCGGAAACGGATTTGAACTAGCCTTGAAATTAATTCCGATGACAGTACTGATCCTTCTGATCCCCTTACTTTCGGCAGTTACGGTTTTCCTTTATAAAAAGAGGAAGCTGCAGCTTAAGGCAGCTTCTGTAATTATAGTCATAGCAATTGTATTGATAATTCTTACTGTTTATTACGTATTTATAGTGATCAGCCGTTTCAAAGTTGATCTGGTGATGACCATCAAAATGTTTCTGCCGGTAGTAATCATGCTTTTTGCGATTCTCGCCTTCAGAGCTATAAAAAAAGATGAAGATCTGGTCAGATCATATGACAGGCTGAGGTAAATACCTGAATTTATTTTGTCTTGATTATCGGAGCAACGTTGATTTAAACGTTGATTGCAACGTTGCAAACTACGTTGCATCAATGTTGCCTGATGGTAAGAGGGATCAGATGATCTGCATGTTCTCCTGTGTAGTTATTTTCTCACAGTAATGGCATTTGAGAGCGACATTCTTTTTTGAAACCACCCTGAATCTTGTTGTTACGTGTTCAAAGTTTGTTATACATTTGGGATTAACGCATTTGGCAATTCCAATTATATAATCGGGGACCTCAACAACCTTTTTTTCAACAACCTCATACCCTCGTATAATATTCAGTTTGGCATCTGGTGCAACAAGTGCGATCCTGTTGATATCCTCGTCTTCAAAGAATTTACCGGATATTTTGATAATTGCTTTTCTTCCCAGCTTTTTGCTTTCCAGATTTGTCCCGAATGTGATCTGGCTGTCTATATGGTCCAGACCCAGAATCTGTATTACCTTGAACAGATTTTTAGCCGGAACATGGTCAATTACGGTTCCGTTCTCGATCGCACTGACACTCATCTGTTTTGTTTCCTTCATGATAAGGTACCTTAAAGTTCTATTCCTAAAAGTGTACAGAGTATGGCCTGACGTGTAAAGACACCGTTCAGCGCCTGCTCAAAATAGTACGCTTTCGGATTTGAATCAACGTCGGTATGTATCTCATTTACTCTGGGCAATGGATGGAGGATACGCATGTTCGGTCTGGTATTCTTCAGCATCGAATCCCTGAGCACATAAACATTCTTAACTTTTTCGTATTCAATAGGATCTGAAAAACGTTCTTTCTGAACCCTTGTCATGTAAATTATATCTGCTTTCGAGATGATATCAGTAAAGTCTGAGTGCTCATAATATTTCAGCCCCATGTTTTCGAGGTAGAACTTAAATTCATCAGGCATCTTCAGCTCTTCAGGAGCAATGAAGTTGAACGTGGCATTCCATCTCGACATTGCCATCATCAGTGAATGGACGGTTCTTCCGTACTTAAGGTCCCCCACCATAAAGATGTTAAGATTACTTAGTGTTCCCTGAGTTTTCCGGATCGAATAAAGATCAAGTATTGTCTGGGTGGGATGTTGATTTGCCCCGTCACCCGCATTAATCACTGGTACTGTGGCAATTTCGCTCGCATAACGTGCGCTGCCCTCAATAGGATGCCTCATAACGATAAGATCGCTGTAGCTGCAGACCATTTTAATGGTATCATGGAGTGTTTCACCTTTTGACACGCTGGAACTGCCTGCATCGGCAAACCCGACTATTTTTCCGCCAAGCCGGTTTATCGCACTTTCAAAACTTAATCGTGTACGGGTGGAAGGTTCAAAGAACAGTGTGGCAACAACTTTACCCTCAAGCAATTTTCTCACAGGCTGTTTTTCGAATTCTTCAGCAAGGTCAAGGATCGTGATAATCTCATCGGTTGAGAAATCATCGATTGAAACTAAACTCCTGTTTTTCATTCGATTGACAGGTTGTGATGAACGATGTGAACTACTATCAAATTTACTTAAGAATTGCTACAACAGCGATATATGTTAATAATTAATTAAAAACTTTTAACATCCCTGTCATTCTTTTATGAAGAGAGTATTCGGTATTTAAGCCCATTGATCAATAACAGACGCTTCAGAATTCTTTCCTTTGCTGATGGCCTTAAGCTGATTTTTAAACTGCATTCCATATCGAATGACTGTTCCGACTGTTCAACGCTCCCGCTCTTCAGGATTTTCATTACCTCATTCATTGCGGAATACGGGTATGTGATCTCATAAGACTCGAGTATTATCTGTTCTATTATTTCAGCATTATTAAGTGCTTCCGCTGCCGCGGACCTGTATGCATTAATCAATCCGCTGATCCCCAATAATGTACCTCCGAAATAACGCGATACGATGATGAGGATATTTGTCAGCTCCAGCGATTTTATCAGGCTGAGAATCGGCCGGCCGGCTGTGCCGGATGGCTCGCCATCGTCGTTTACTCTCCATAACTGCCGGTCTTTTCCCAGAAAATATGCAAAACAGTGATGTCTGGCGGAATGATGCTTCTTCCTGACAGAATCAATAATTGTCCTGATGTCCGATTCATCCCTTACCGGATATGCTTCAGCTATGAACCTGCTTCCTTTTTCCTTATAACTTCCGGAGGAAAAAGTTCTGATAGTTTTATATGAATCGGTCCCTGCCATATTTTTTGCAAAATGCCTTGCAGATAAGACAATACAATATTAATTAATTCTGAACTTCCTTAAGTTCTTATTGTTAAAATTGGTAATTTAGCGGCTTAGCTTTTCAAATCATGGGAGTACTGCTGGACGAAAAAGATCTTCAGAAACTCATAGTAATAGGCGACAGAATTCTTATTAAGCCCAAGATCCCTCAGTCGAAAACAAAAAGCGGGCTTTATCTGCCGCCGGGGGTCAATGAAAATGAAAAGGTCCAGATAGGCTATGTTCTTAAAGTAGGACCAGGATACCCGATCCCTTTAATGAATGATCCCGATGAACCATGGAAAGGAAAGACTGAAGAACCAAAATATGTGCCGTTGCAGCCTAAGGAAGGTGACCAGGCTGTATACCTTCAGAACAGTGCAATCGAAATTGAATTCAATAAAGAAAAATATATTGTGGTTCCGCAATCGGCCATTTTACTGCTGCTAAGGGATGACGGGCTGTTTGAATAATACAATTGAAAATGGAGTATGAAATTCTTACCGGCAAGAAGATCCTGATAGTAGAAGATGATCTGGCCAGCAGATTATACCTGAATAAAATACTCGAAAAAACAGGAGCAATTTTATTTAATTCAGGTGACGGAAAGGATGCTGTAGAAGTTGTCAGGAGAAATCCTGATATGGATTTGATTCTGATGGATATCCAGCTCCCGGTAATGGACGGATATGCAGCTGCTGCGGAAATCAAGAAGCTGAATAATACTACGATACTGATCGCACAAACAGCTTATGGGATGCAGGAAGATATGGACAAAATCATTGCGGGCGGATTTGACGGTTATATAATAAAACCGATCTTTTCCGACCAGCTGACAGGCAAGCTTTCTTCCTTCTTTAAGAAATAATATATTTTGATCGGGCTGACTGGTACTCATTATTCAGGATAAGCGGCCATCCTTTTAAATTCCTTCCCGAATTCGTTTATTTCGCTTTTCCACCTTTCCTTTTCTGTTTTAAGGGAGCCTCTGTTCAGAAGCACAGTTCTCATACCTGAATCACCTGATAATATATCGAACGGCATAAGATTATATTCATACTCATAGGGTGGTTGCTTAAATTCCAGAATTCCCGGACCAGTTGTTTCAATTATCGCATCAAATACCTCAAGGGTTGTACCTACCGGATAAAAATTTACCGGATCAGTAACATGAATCTGAAGTCCGAAACATAATTTACCGCTGAATTTATTGAATGTAGGGATGAAATTATGAATCCTGAATACGACTCCGGGGATCCTTCTGCTTTCAAGGTTATTCCTTAGCCTCACCGGATTAATAAATGGTGCGCCGAACAGTTCAAATGGTATCGTTGTTCCACGTCCTTCCGAGAGATTCAAGGCTTCAATCAGCACGGTTCCCGGGTAGACTATTGCAGTGTTCAGCGTCGGCATATTTGGAGAGGGTATAATCCATGGCAGACCGGTTTCGGTATAAAATGAATTTCTGTTCCAGTTTTTCATCCAGACTATATTCAGATCACAATCCGGATAATACCTGTCTTTTATCCATAAAGCCATTTCACCTGCTGTCATCCTGTGACAGAGAGGTATTGATGCTCCTCCTACAAATGTAAAGTATTCAGGTTTGAGCACAGGCCCGTCAAAAGGCAGCTTTCCAACCGGATTTGGCCTGTCGAGTATCCAGACAGGGATCCCTTTTTCGGTACATGCTTCCATGCAGAGTTTTACAGTCCAGATGTAAGTATAAAGTCTGGCACCAACATCCTGCACGTCAACCAGCAGGACATCAATTTCGTTCAGCATCGCATCCGTTGGCTTCCTGTTTTTGCCGTAAAGGCTGAAAACCGGAATGTTGTAAACCGGGTGCAAATGACCCTCCCATTCAATCATGTTATCCTGGGTTTGGCCTGAGAGGCCATGCTGCGGACCAAAAACAGCCGATAACCGGCAATCTTTTCTTCCGAAAAAGATATCAGTGATATGAGAATAATCCCGTGTTACGCTGGAAGAATGGCACAAAATGCCGATTCTCTTACTTTTTAAGTGCGGAGGAATCTTATCTTTAATTATTTCAAGACCAGTTAAGACCATTTGATAAAATCTCTGTACAAATATATCATTTAACAAACTGATTTGTAAAACGTGTCCTGGTATTACGGAGAATGAATATTCTTTTTTATGTTTACAATCAGAAAAATAACAGCACCAGCAATGAATAGAACAAAACTGCTTATCTCAGCAATGATTTGTGTGACTGCAATTGCTTCAGCACAAAAGCCTCCGCTTGACCATTCTGTTTATGATGGATGGAAAAGTCTGACCTCACCGGCCGTTTCCGCTGACGGGAAATGGGTTTCTTATGCAATCAATCCTCAGCAGGGAGATGGATGGCTATATATTTATAATGTGGCAACAGGTAAAAGAGATTCGGTAATGTGTGGAACCCGCGCAGCCTTTTCCCCTGACAGTAAATTTATTGCATATCAGGTGATCCCGACATATGCCGAAACACGTGAAGCAAAAAAGAAAAAGCTGAAAGAAGATAAGATGCCAAAGAATAATCTCGAAATAAGGCTTCTGCCCTCAATGCAATCATCAGTTATACCCCGGGTTAAATCATTTGCAATCCCGGAAGAAAGTTCATACTGGATGGCATATCTCCTGGAGAAGAAAACGGAGGAGAAAAAAGATTCAGCAGCAAAGCAGGAAAACATAAAACCTGATTCAAAACAAAACTCAAAAACTGCGAAGCCGCCTGAACCAAAGGGAACTGAACTGGTGGTTTTTAATCCGGTTACTGCGAAAGAATACAGATTCCAGGATGTTACCGAATATGTTGTGGCAAGGGACGGTTTGTCAATCGGATTGCTCCAGGATATACCTGATACCACCAGGGTGGATAATTTCAAAGTACTGGTTTTTAATCCCATGAAAGAGGTTACGAAAATTGTGTTTGAAGGTAAAGGGAGTGTTAAAAAATTAACAGCAGACAGATCTGGAAATCAGCTATCATTTCTTTATACCGCTGACACTTCCAAAACCAGGATCTATGATTTGTGGATATCAAAAGCGTCTGAAAATGCATATAAAATAGTTGATACCTTAACAAAGGCTTTACCAGCCGGATGGTCGGTCAGCGAAAATGGTAGCACAACATTTTCAGATGACGGTACCAGGGTTTATTTCGGAACCGCTCGCAGGCCGGTTAAAGAACCTGAGGATACACTTCTTGACGATGAAAAATATAAGCTTGATATATGGTCATGGGATGACGATGTCCTGCAGCCAATGCAGAAAAAACAGCTCGACCAGGAATTAAAACGCACCTATCAGGCTGTGTATCACCTCGACAGGGGAATGATGTTTCAGCTGGCAGATTCGGCAGTTCCGTCTCTTCGCCTCATTCAGAAAGCCAACGGCGATGTTGCGCTTGCCTCCTCCGATTTGAAATACCGGAGATCAGCTTCATGGGATCCTGACAATTACTCCGATTATTACATTGTGAATGTTGAGACTGGAACCAGAAAACTGCTGCTCGAAAACACACCGTCAAGGGTTTATCTGTCTCCGGCAGGTAATTACCTCCTGATTTATGATTACGTTCTTAAAGCCTGGGCATCAATGCCAGCCCAGGGTGGTGAAAA
>JADDYF010000267.1 GCA_015712185.1 Bacteroidales bacterium | reverse complement strand
ATATCGGTTACTTTTAGGTTTTGCGGGATGTTAGCCCGGCTATAGGTTTTATATGTACGATTCGATTTATAGATCCTGAATTTTGTAAAATCGTCGATGCTGTACCATTTCCCGGCCTTAAGTAACCCGGCCAGACAAGTATAGTTCTTGATCCTCCGCAGTTTGTAATCAATCCTTGTCCCTTCGTAGGTCAGTGCCAGAAACAGTCCGGAAATAACCAGGATCAATGCTGCCAGGGAGAAATATGATCCGATAATGCCAAAAACTGCCAGCGAATAACCGGCAAAAACACCAGATGGTCCCAGCGATTTTTCAATCTTATGATCGGTGATACCAGTATCCATTTGAAGTATTCTTTAAAGGATTTCCAGCGAATTTAATCACGATTTATTGCAGAGCGCTATTATTTATCCCTGAAAACCATTGATTCGAAATTTCCCGGTCCTCTGATGCAGATGTTATTTATTTCCATCCGGACCTTTGTAAGTATACCATGATAAACTGGTCTGGCGACAAAGCTTTTGATCAGGAATTTGAAAAGGGGATTTACTCCCTCAAGGAGATCTCTCCTGTCGAGGATCCTTTCAAACTCAAATTCTGCCGTGAAAGGGAAGGATTCATCAAGTGATTTTATGTTCAATGATGCGGGGTAATTTGTTTTTAGGGTCTCATCAAATCCCATGTTTTTGACGAAACATTCACTCAAACCATTTGAGCTGTGCAGGATCCAGTCATTTTCAGCCACCATCAATGACTGCAGGCGGCTTGTCCTTGTATGGACATCAGCGAAGATCATTGTAAATCTGCCGGCATAACATTTTCCCCAGTACCATTTCTTTCCCAGACCATCGAGGTAAAGTGGATGCTTTCTGTCCACCCTGATATAGTTATGGTCGTGGTACCCGATGGCACTATATAATGTGAATTTCTGGTTCTCAAAGAAAAAATCACCTTCAACCTGTGCCCGTGGGATGGGGACTACCCAGGAAAAATCACCCTTCTTTTTGCCAGGCTGATAGATTATTTTGTTTCCGAAAGGCTTCCAGCCTTCAACAGTGCCCCGGAAGAAAAAACTGCACCTGAACAATGGAATATCAATATCGATTAAATATTTAGTGGGAACAATTGGATCAGTACGGATATTTATTTTATTCGCGACCTTAATATTACATAGCTCTGTTTCAGTCTGCATTTCGCTGAAGCCAAACGGATAAAAAAGGCTTCTATTTCTTTCCGGTGTATTGACAGAAACAGCCAGTTGCGGGAATACTCTTGTCCTGAGCGGATCGGTTCCTACGTGCAGAACGATCTTCAGGAAGCAGCCGGATGCCAGATCATGAACATCGAAATACCACCACTCAAAGTCACCTTTTAAATATTCGGCAATCTGCCGGCCGTCATCTTCCGGCCGAAAAATAAGTTCTTCCGTATTTTCAGTAACGAGTCCGGGTTCAACCAGACCGTTCAGGAGGATTTTTCCCTGGTGTGTGTAAGTCATAGCACGATTACTTCAATCACTTTCTGTATTTAATCCCATTTCCCACGGCAATCAACAAGGAAAGGATTTGATTTAAGATTACTGTCGCAGTCCGGACAAGGAAAAATAAGTCTGGATTCTTCCCATGCTTCCTCCGGCAGGTCAATAATAGGAATATCTTCCGGACCGATATGGCAATCTTTTAGAATACTGATTATTACATCTGTAATTTCAACCGGGAATTTCATGATTTTGCCGCACAACGGACAAAGCAACGAATAGTAGTCGTCAAAAGTCCCCGGTTTATTTTCAACGGCATAATTCCATAAACAAACTCCAGTTACTATTGGTATGCCTCTTTCTATTCCTTCTATCTTAGTTAAATATAAATTACCTAATTTATCGCCGAATGCTATTGAGTTTCCATCGGGAGAAAAATTACATTCATTTATACTGCCGGATCCAAAATAGACTCCCAGTAAAGAACCGGTTTTACTATCCCATATTTTCAGACTTCCATCTGCTGCTGAAGTGGCAATCAGGTTTCCGTCAGATGACCAATCACAAAACAAAGGATGAAATGTCCCGGTGGCATACGATAATACTTCAGTCATTTTCCTCGAATTGAAAACTTTAAGGCAGTCATCTCTGCTTACTGAAACAAATTGTCTGCCATCGGGAGACCAACATAATCCGTTAATGATGCTATTTTGTCTTACCGGAGAGACAGGTGGATTACTTGTATTTACTTCCCAGCGGTTTATAATACCATCCTTACCAGATGATATAAGCAATGCAGAATCGGGAGACCAGTCGCATGTCATTACTGATTCCAAATGGCCGTTGAACTGTTTAATTACTCTACCATTGTTTGCATTCCATATTTTTAAAAGGTTATCGTATCCTCCTGACGCTATTCCGAATCCATCAGGAGAATATTTGCAAACAGTCACATTATATTCATGTCCGTCAAAACTCATTAATTTCTGAACACGATCAGCATCCCATATAATTATTTTGTTATCCATACCACCGGAGACCAGCCTTTCTCCACATGGCGACCAGGCACAGGTGTTGACACGCCAGTTATGTCCGATAACCGATTTAATTTCCTTCCCGGTTTTTGTTTCGTAGATTGTCATTCTTTTATCCAGGCTTCCTGTAGCGATTTTACCCATGTCATATGACCATGGACAGGAATAAATAAGGTAAGAATTCGTTGAAAGAGATTCCGTTAATCTGGTTTTATCAACATCCCATAATATTCCTTCCAAATTACCTACCGACGCAATTTTCTTTCCATCAGATGACCACTGGCAGAAATTGACACTTCGTGTGTGGCCTTTTAATACTGCCAGTTCTTCAAGAGTGGCAGCATCATAAATTTTTATTTTCAATCCGGCAGCCAGTATTTTCTTTCCATCCGGTGACCAGGCACAATTATTTGTAATCTTATCTGAGACCTTTAAAGTCTTTCTTAAGTTCCCGGTTTTAAAATCCCATATTATCAGAGTCTTATCATAACTCGCAGACGCAATCTTGTCACCATCGGGAGAGAAACAGCATGACATTACATTTCTTTTGTGACCTTTAATACATTTAAATTCTTCGCCATTTTGAGTATCCCATACTCTTATTGTTCTGTCTCTTGAAGCTGATACAATATAATTTCCATCACGTGACCAGTGGCATGAATTAATCTCATCGCTGTGATTCGATAAAACATGTAGCAGTTCATCTGTCTGATAATTCCAGATCTTTAATGTTCTGTCATAACTTCCGGTAACAATCTTATCACCAGATGGAGACCAGGCAATGCAGGTTATCAGCTTTTCATGAGCTAAAATGGACTTAACTTCCCTACCTGTCCCAGTATCCCAGAATCTTAGAAATCCGTCTTTTCCGGCTGAGGCGATAATCTGACCAGAAGGTGCCCAGCAGCATGCATATACATCCCCGGTATGACCTTCGAGTGTAGTAATCTCCTTCCCGTTCTGGGTGTCCCAGATCTTTAATACGGTATCAGAACCCGCTGTGACAATTTTTTTAGTATCAGGCGACCATGAACATGAATTAACATAGTCATTATGGCCTAAAAGAGTAATGATGATATTTGTTTTTTCGAGAGCAGGTACTCTGTACTGGTTTAACAATATATTTCCGGATTTAATATATTCCTTATGGGCGGGTTCAATGATTGCTTGGATATTTTTACCCTTCCACTTAAGATGATTAAACAAAGATTGAAAGGTTATCTGTGGATACATTTTCAGAATATGCATTTCCCACCGGAATGCTTCCTCAAAATCAGCAAGGATATTTTTTATTTCATGGTCGGGGATTACTTCGATTGCATTCGTAAAATCTTCATTCATCTCATATAAATAGCCCGAAATTACCTTCTTCTCAATATAGAAGATGTTTGTAAGCAGGGTTTTTAAGGAAATCCATCGCTGACTGCTAGTCAGGTATTGAGGCAGGTATTGAAGGGCATAATCATACTCCTCCCATTGATCATATAAGCGATCAGATAATAAGTTATATCCCATATTTGAATCACACCAGTATTTACCTGAACCATTGAAATCCGCAAGCCAGTCGGCAAGCGATTTATGAAACAAGGTATAGCTTTGCGATTTTGATTTGCCATAAATCCGCAAAAACGATTTGATTTTGCTTAATCTCAGGTTCAGCTGTTCTGGATTTATACCGGTTACGTTAGAAATCAAACTGCCAGGGATGGGACCCAGTGACACAGAGAGTACTTTTAGTATATCGGAATAATTATCTGAATATTCTTTTAAATCAGGGAAGAGCCTTTTAAACGCTTTATCGTAATAGCACGACAGACCAGGCATCAATTCTCCGATTTCATCAATTGTCAATGTGTTGTTTTCGAGAGCATCTGTTACCAACGTTGCGTACAGAAAATTGCCCTGTGCAATTCTTTCTATTGCATGAATTAAGGAAGGTACTTTTTTATTAAACTTTGATTCTAAATCAAGATTGTGTAATTTATTCCCGATATATGTCTTAACATCCTCAAGGTTTTCACGTCTGTGGGCATTTAATTCATAGGTGCTTAATTTTCTGATTTTTCGTATAACATCATCTTCAGGTCGTGTGGTTGCCATAAACTTAAGCCAGGTTGGAAGGTCAAAGGCATGTTCAGACAAAATATCAACAATATTCTCTCCTTCCTGTAATAAGGCTTCATCAAGGGAGTCAATAATAAAAAAACAGGCATGATTCGGACTGATCATCAGTCTGGATGGTTCAATAACAAGTTCCCTGAATGCATCTGATGCTGTTGTACGACGTGATTCAGGTTTCCTTGTTTCGACTATTTTGGCATATTCCGGTAACTGGCTGTGCAGCTGTCCGACAATATTTGCCACAAATTCAAAAACATTCAATGTCCTTGTATTCCTATGGGTACAAAAATGAATTCCGAGAACCTTATTACTGAATTGCTGGCTTATCCAGGCGGCGATCGCGCTTTTGCCGATACCGGGTTCCCCAATAATTATAAGTACACGGTTTTTCAGATCGGACAGCCAGTCTTCTATATTCTGTTTCAACCACTCACGTCCTGTGAATCCTGCAGTGTATCGGGCTATCTCCGGACCAAAATCGAAAGGAGCCACACCAGTGATTGATTGTAACACCGGCTGTTTCATTGAATGGTCGTCACCATTAAGGAAGCACAACAAAGAATGGAAACCCTCTTCATAATCGACTGAAAAATCAATCCAGTTTCTCCGGGCAAGTAAGAGAGGCAGCTTAACATCCCTGCTTGTCTGAATTGGTACTACCGGTTTCCCCTCATTTAGTGCAAATACCACTTCATCCCTGCAAATACTTTCTTCCCTTAATGAATATGGTGAGATAACAGCAAGTATAACATGTGATGACCTGATACCCTCCTCGACAGTCACTTCAAACCATCTGCCCTTTTCTATATCCTTCATATCAAGCCAGACCTGCCTGTTTGCCCTGTGCTCCAGATCATATGCAAGTCTTCGCGCAAACTCCAGTGCATCCTGTCTTCCGTAGCTTATGAATATACGCTGGTTGCTTTGTGCTGCCCCGGTTTTGTCCGACTGCTGGTAGTCACCGGCTTTTCCTTCTTTTTTAATATACACAAGGCCAATCTGTTTCTTATCTTCAGCAATATCGTCCAGGATCAGCTCTTCGCGTATTTTACTAAATAACCGGACATCACCATTCAGCAGCTCAATCATTTCATTTTTGGTTGCTTTACCTTTCTTCTGAAGATATTCAATCAGTATTTTTTTAGCTTCTTCTGGATTCATTAAAGTCAAAGTTGCGGGGGATATTATTTAATCAGTAATATGTAAAATATTGTGTTACCTCTTTAATTAAACATATGATAAGGTTAAATAGAATCTCATAAAAACTTTCAGTTAATTGCTTGTTATTGCAAATTATAACCAGGTATTTGTTGTATAAATTTACGAAAACTAAGACATATAGCCATCTTACCGTTTCACAGGGTTATGTTTTTACACGATTACTTAAGCGGGAGAATATAAATCATTCAAATTCTGCATTTATTTCTGCTCAACATTTGCAAATAAGCAGAATGAGCCGGATGATTAGTAAAGAGAAGGATATTTATATTTCAAATCAGCAGCCGGAGACGATTCGAATGGAGCTGTGAGAATTCTTTTAACGTTATTGGTTTGATCTCGTAGAAGTTAGGCGTAAATGTGAGCCATTATGACGAAAAGTGATATATTTGTAGAAAATGGATAAAATGGTAGACTATAAGAATATAATAACTCTCGAACCCGGCAAACGTAGTGGAAAACCTTGTATCAGAGGAATGAGAATAACTGTCGGTGATATTCTTGGGTGGTTAGCTGCAGGAATGACTACTAATCAAATACTTAATGATTTTGACGAACTTAATGAGGCTGATATTCTCGCTGCGTTAAGTTATGCAGCTGATAGGGAGAACAAGAATTATCAAGTCGCTGTATGAAATTCCTGTTTGACCAGAACATTTCCCATAGAATTTTAGACAGGCTTCCTGAACTGTTTATAGAATCCACTTCTGTTAAAAAAGAAGGTTTAATAATTGAACCTGACAGAAACATATGGGAATTTGCAAAACGTGAGAATTTCGTAATTGTTACTCTGGACTCTGATTTTAATGATTTGACTGCCCTCTATGGATTCCCTCCAAAAATTATCTGGATCAGAACAGGAAATTTAAAAACTGAAGCGATTGCCGATCTTCTTATTAAAAATCAACAAGCAATTCAAGAATTCTTAAAAGATGAAAATCTGGGATGTTTTGAAATTATCAGACTTAGAAAAAAATAAACACCTTCGCCTGACACGAACAAAATATATAAAACCTATCTCACTTTTTGCATTCAAATCCTACAAGGTATTTCTGGCAGTAATAAGAATTTCAGGGATCTAAATCAGAATATAAACCAACTGGAATATGGCAATACGTACATTTCAGATCACAAGTTACAAGATCAGGCTTGGTTACAGGATGTCCGCAACTTTCGGTGTGACAACTTTAAAAGCTCTCGGGATAATCTCATGCCCGGGACCCGACGATCAGAGAGTTATAGTCTACTTTCTTCATAAAGAAAGCCAGGTGCCTAATCCTGCAGTTACTAACAACGGGAAATGGGGCAATATCTTTTTACCAAAAGAGTTGCTGCCTGTCTGGATGGAAATGCTACGTAATGAAAAGCCTCTGTACGGGGATATCAATACAGAGATCCCCAAGCTAACTAACATATCGACCAGCCACGAGCCTGTGGGAGAGGAGGAATTTTAGGTTAATCCGTCAGTACAGCCTGAATAATTAAAATTCTTGATTTGAAGCAAATCATCAAGTCTGGATTTCTGTTTTATTCGTAACTATAATAATAACCTGGCATGAATCCCACCGCACCCTGGAGAACCTTCTCCATCTTCATCATCAGCACCTTTTCAGATATGCAGGCTGAGAACGTTTATAATAACCTTGCATTAGATTTCGGTTGCAGCTAAGCAAAAAAAGATAAAGACAATATTATTATTCAGTTGTATTTTCATTGTTCCTCTGATCAGAGAATTATTTCCATCCTGAAATTTATTGAGTCTTTTGTTATCTTGAAATCAGCAACCTTACCAGACTGATATCAACTTCATCATCAGAAAAATCAGAATCAATACTAAATTCATTTTCAATAAATTCATCAGTCAATGGGAAAGTTTCAGATACGTTAAAAAAATTGTTTTTTAAATCCAACCTGTATTGGTCACCATCAGCAGAAATGTGTACTCCATTTTGTTCTCCACGGATATTATTACCGGAAAGGGCCATTTCTAACAGATTGCGTTTCCATTTGTAAGATCGTTCCATTATACATTTTGAATCTTGTCTTTGGGAATCTGCCAGAAGCTTATTAAGCCACTTGCCGGCCTTTTTTATTTTATTTGCATCAGTTAAAATGC
>JADDYF010000266.1 GCA_015712185.1 Bacteroidales bacterium | reverse complement strand
TCGGAAGTTTCTGACAAATTGGCTACGAAATAAAGAATTTTAGTTAATTGATTTTAATTTACATATGGATTCACAATTTTCGCAGAGAGTAAAAGATATTCTCGGGTATAGCAAGGAAGAAGCTATAAGATTGGGAAACAATCATATAAGCCCGGAACATCTTTTCCTTGGTATTTTAAGGGATGGAGAGGGTGTGGCGATTGAAATCCTTCTGAACAAGGGAATTGATCTGATGACCTTAAAAGGATCTCTTGAAAAAAGCATTAAGGTGGAGCATCCTGTGTCAGTTACCGATCATGAGATCATCCCTCTTTTAAGGAGTACCGAAAGGATCCTCAAGCTTGTATATCTTGAAGCTAAAGCTCTTAAGAGCAATATTATAGAGTCCGAGCATCTCTTGCTGGCCATCCTGAAGGATGAAAATACACTTGTTACAAGGTTCCTTTCCGAACTGGATGTTGATTATCAGTCCGTGAAGCGAATGGTTGAAGCAGGTTTGCCTTCAGCCAAGGCTGACTTTCCGCGTGATGAGGATGATGAGGGTCAGGGTTATGGCGCTCCCGGAAAGGGACAACCAGCCTCTCCTTCAGCGCCCAAATCATCTTCCGATACGCCGGTGCTGGATAATTTCGGCATTGACCTGACAAAAGCTGCAGAAGAAGGACGTCTCGATCCGGTAGTCGGCAGGGAACGTGAAATAGAACGACTGGCGCAGATACTCTCAAGGAGAAAGAAGAATAATCCGGTGCTTATCGGTGAACCGGGCGTTGGTAAATCGGCTATTGCCGAAGGTCTCGCCCTGCGTATAACAAAAAAGAATGTATCAAGAGTACTTTTCAACAAGCGTGTGGTGGCACTCGATCTGGCATCTATAGTGGCAGGAACTAAATACCGCGGTCAGTTTGAAGAGAGAATGAAAGCCATACTCAATGAGCTTTCAAAAAATGACAATATAATACTCTTCATCGATGAGATCCATACGATCGTCGGTGCAGGTGGGGCAACCGGTTCGCTTGATGCTGCAAATATGCTCAAACCCGCACTGGCACGTGGAGATATACAATGTATTGGCGCAACTACACTCGATGAATATCGTCAGCATATTGAGAAAGACGGAGCCCTCGAAAGACGTTTCCAGAAGGTGCTGGTAGATCCTACTACAATTGAAGAAACGATCCATATCCTTCAGAACATAAAGGAGAGATATGAGGAACATCATAATGTTATCTATACTGATGATGCTATCGATGCCTGTGTTAAGCTTACAAACCGTTACATTTCTGACAGGCATCTCCCCGACAAGGCTATAGATGCACTTGATGAATCGGGCTCCAGGGTTCATATATCCAACATTGTCGTGCCGGAAAAGATACTTACCCTCGAGAAACAGCTTGAGGATACCAAAAAGGAAAAGATGCTTGCGGTAAAGAATCAGAATTTTGAAAAAGCTGCCAGTTTCAGGGATCGCGAAAAAGACCTTCTCGATGCCATCGAACTCGAAAAGAAAAAGTGGGAAAAGGAGTTGTCAGTTAACCGCGAAACTGTTGATGCAGAAAAAGTTGCGGAGGTTGTGGCAATGATGACCGGAGTCCCGGTACAGAGAATAGCACAGACTGAAGGGACAAGACTGCTGAAGATGGCTGATGAGTTAAGAGGTTCTGTAATAGGCCAGGACGAGGCGATTTCAAAGGTCGTAAAATCAATACAGCGGAACCGGGCAGGACTGAAGGATCCCAACAAACCGATCGGTACGTTCATATTTCTCGGTCCTACAGGAGTCGGGAAAACTCAGCTTGCCAAGGTGCTGGCAAAGTTCCTGTTCGATACAACTGATAACCTGGTAAGGATCGACATGAGTGAATATATGGAGAAATTCTCTGTCTCACGGCTTGTCGGAGCTCCTCCCGGATATGTAGGATATGAAGAGGGAGGTCAGCTGACTGAAAAAGTAAGGAGAAAACCATATTCAGTTGTTCTTCTCGATGAGATCGAGAAGGCTCATCCCGATGTATTCCATATCCTGCTCCAGGTGCTCGACGAAGGCCAGCTTACAGACAGCCTTGGCCGTCGGGTCGATTTCAGGAATACAATAGTCATTCTTACTTCTAATATCGGAACACGTCAGATAGCTGAATTCGGACATGGCATAGGATTCGATACACAGGCAAAAAAAGCCACAAGGGATGAACAGACAAAGAGCATCCTGCAGAAAGCTTTGCAGAAAACCTTTGCCCCTGAATTCCTGAACAGGATTGATGATGTTATTATGTTCAACTCCCTTGGCAAGGAAGAGATCAATAAGATCATTGATCTTGAACTGAAAGGTCTTTATGACAGGGTAAAATCACTTGGTTATCAGCTGAAAATTGCAACTGAAGCCAGGGATTTCATTGCTGAAAGGGGATTTGATGCAACTTACGGCGCAAGGCCGCTGAAAAGGGCTATCCAGAAATATCTTGAGGATCCTATGGCTGAAGTGCTGATAAAGGCAACTCCGGGCGATGGCGAGATAATTAACGTGGGATTCAATGAGGCTAAGTCGGAAATTACCATCAAGATACAGAAGAGTAAAAAGAAGCAGTCTGAACCCTCAGAACAATCTGCTGAGGAGTAAAAAATATATAATTCGCTTTATGCCGGGTTGAGGTTTCAGCCCTCCTTTAGAGTCTGTCCCGACCGCGGGTCGGGAGGCGATGGAAAGTCAACAGGCTTTCCAAACAAATCAAAATCTGATGATCCTGTTATCATAACCTGACAGAAATTGCCGGGTGTAATATCATATTCCGCAGGTATAAGCACCTCCTGGTCAACCTCCGGACTGTCAAACTCGGTTCTTCCGGTAAAGAAATCACCCTCCCTCCTGTCAATGATCACTTTAAAGATTTTACCGGTGAGAGCTTCATTCAGTTCAGCTGAGATTTCCTGCTGTAAACTCATAAGCTCGGCGACTCTGGCTTCTTTTATGTCATCCGTGATTTCGTCCATGTAATTGTTATATGAAAAGGTTCCCTCTTCATGTGAATATCCAAAAACACCAAGCCGCTCAAACCTGAATGCTTTCACAAATTCCTTAAGTTCCAGGAATTCGTTTTCAGACTCACCAGGGTGCCCTGCGATCAATGTCGTCCTGATCGCTGCCCCGGGTATTTCATTGCGTAGCCGGTTCAGAATAACCTCTGTCTCACTCCTGTTGTGAGATCTTTTCATCAATCCCAGCATTCTGTCAGATATATGCTGGATGGGGATATCGATATATCTGCATATCCGCCGGTTTTCAGAAATCAGGGGAATGAGATCACCAGGAAAGTTCGCAGGATACAGATAGTGAAGCCGTATCCATTCAAATGATTCTATCTTAAGAAGCTCTTTTACAAGATCCGGGAGTTTTTGAGTTTTATAATTATCAAGTCCGTAGTAACTCAGATCCTGTGCGATAAGTATAAGCTCTTTTACGCCCGATTCAGCCAGGAGACCGGCTTCAGCAACCAGTTCATCCACGGGCCGGGAAATATATCTGCCCCTTATAGACGGGATAGTGCAGAATGCGCATGTTCTGTCACACCCTTCTGCAATTTTCAGATATGCATAATGGCCGGGGCACGTCAGTATCCGCTGCGTCAGAAGGTCTTTCCGGTATTTTAATCCCAGCTCGCCAAGTATCTCCTCCATGCTGTTTACCCCAAAGTATTTGTCAACTTCGGGGATCTCCTTTTTAAGGGCATCCCTGTATCTTTCCGACAGGCAGCCCATAACATAAAGATTATCTACAAGTCCCGATTCCTTTGCTCTGATATATTGCAATATGGTGTCAATACTCTCTTCCTTGGCATCATTGATAAAGCCGCAGGTATTAATGACTACTGTTCCGCTATGTGTTTTGCCGGAATCATGTACGATATCAAAACCGCCAGCCTGGATTTGTCTCAGCAGTTTTTCAGAATCAACAATGTTTTTTGAACAACCAAGTGTAATGATTCTGATCTTTCTGTTTTTCATCGATGATTAAAGAGGGTTAACACCGGTATTATTTCCCTGATGTAAAGAGTGAATCCACAAACTCGGTCCGGTTGAAAACTACGAGGTCATCGATCTTCTCGCCGATGCCGATATATTTTACGGGAATCTTAAACTGGTCGGAAATGCCTATTACCACGCCGCCTTTTGCAGTACCATCGAGTTTTGTAATTACTATTCCTGTTATGCTCGTAGCTGCAGTGAACTGTTTTGCCTGTTCAAAAGCATTTTGTCCGGTTGATCCGTCGAGAACGAGCAGGACCTCGTGTGGAGCATCAGGCAATACTTTTTCCATGACCCTTTTTATTTTCGAGAGCTCAGCCATCAGGTTTACCTTGTTGTGAAGCCTGCCTGCCGTATCAACTATCACAACGTCGTATCCTCCCGCAACACCCGATCGCACAGAATCAAAAGCAACCGAGGCAGGATCAGACCCCATCTGCTGCTTTACAACATTGACTCCTGCCCTTTCAGCCCATATCTGGAGCTGGTCAATTGCCGCTGCCCTGAAAGTATCTGCGGCACCCAGGAGTACATTCTTACCTGCTGTTTTATATTTGTGTGCAAGCTTGGCTATAGTGGTTGTTTTGCCCGAACCGTTAACGCCGACGATCAATATCACATGTGGTACACTTTTAAGCGGGGCGGAAAAATCCGATTCGGGTGTGAATTCACCGGTCTTCAGGAGTGCGGCTATCTCTTCCTTAAGGATTTTATTCAGCTCTCCGGCATTGAGGTATTTGTCCCTGGCAACTCTTTCATTAATCATCCTTATTATCTTAAGTGTTGTTTCCACACCTACATCGGATGACACCAGGACATCCTCAAGATTATCGAGAACCTCATCGTCAACCTTTGACTTCCCGGCGACTACCCTCGATAACTTGACAAAAACACTCTCTTTGGTCTTCTGCAGACCTTTGTTGAGGCTCTCTTTATTTTCCCTGGAAAAAAATCCCAGCAATGCCATTTAAGTATTTTTTCGGAAAAGCAAATATAAAAAAAGCTTTCTTCAGGCATGAAGAAAGCTCCGTATAACTTTAAAGAGAAATTCGGTATTATTTCTTGTTGAAAAAGTCCCTTATATGATCGTTATGTACTATCTCTTCCTTAAACTGGTAACCTCCCGTTTTTTCAGATTTCGTCATCTTGATGCATTTTGTAAAGAGTTTACCTGAACCTGTTTTAAGTGTTGCAACTGTTTTCTTTGCCATGGTATGATAATATTATTTTATTTCCCTGTGAAGTGTATGTTTCTTAAGGACAGGATTATACTTCATCCTTTCAAGACGGTCAGGTGTGTTTTTCCTGTTTTTTGTAGTAATATATCTTGACATTCCCGGTAATCCGCTTTCTTTATGTTCCGTGCATTCAAGGATTACCTGTTGCCTGTTGCCCTTAGCTTTTTTTGCCATTTTCTATCACGTTTTAATAATTCATAATATAGCCTTTTTCCGTTGCCTCCTTAAGAGCTGCGGCAAGTCCCTTTTTATTTATCATCCTCATTCCGGCAGCAGATATTTTAAGGGAGATCCATCTCTCCTCTTCCGGCAGGTAGTATCTTTTTGAAAAAAGATTTGGATGAAACTTTCTTTTTGTCCTGCGTTTCGAATGTGAGACATTATTTCCTACTATCGCTTTTTTACCTGTGATCTGACAAATTTTCGACATTGGTAACTGTTTTGCTTCTGTAATGTGTTTTATGCCTTAAAATTGAAGCGCAAAATACGTGATTTTTATCGGGATAACCAAATATTTCTACTGATTTTTTTAAACAAGAAAGCAACGGGTATTTCAACCGGTAATTTGCTTCAGGACCAGATTCAGGGCAGCGTTTGAGAACCTTGTAATGTTAAAGTTCCGGTCATTTCCAAAGACTTGTTTTTCAGCTACGGTACCCTTTACAGATGCTGCTGCAATCCATACTGTTCCCACCGGCCTGGATTCAGTACCTCCGTCAGGTCCGGCTATGCCGGAGGTTGCCACCGAATAGTGGGTGCCAAGAATATTTCTGACCCCATTCGCCATAGCCTTTACCACCTCTTCGCTTACCGCTCCAAACTTATCAAACAGTTCCCGGGGTACGCCAAGCAAATCACTCTTAACTGAGTTGTCATATGCTATAACTGATCCTTTAAAGTAGGCTGAACTGCCGGGAATACTTGTGATCATCCGCGAAATATTACCCCCGGTACAGCTTTCCGCAGCACAAATAGTCTGTTTCCGTTCCTTTAAAAAATTACCTATCACCATCTCAAATGGTTTCTCATCTTCAGCGTAAATATATTCCGGGATTATACTGTAAAGCCTGTCAGCCTGCTCCCCGATCATGTTATCCACTGCATTCCTGTCTGATCCTGACCCGGTCAGCCTTAGTTTGATTATTCCGAATGATGGCAGGTAAGCCAGTTTTATATCGGGAGGAAGGTCTGATTCAAATTCCGAGAGCAGTTCTGCAAGTCTGGCTTCAGGTGCTCCATAAGTCATTATATTCCTGTGAATGATCACCCGGGAGCTGAATTGTTTCTTCAACTCCGGCAGAACATGCTCGGACATTATATATTTCATCTCGTAAGGAACACCGGGCATAAAAACAAATATTGTCTTCTCCTTCTCAAACCATAAGCCCGGGGCAGTTCCCATCTTATTATAAAGTACACGGCATAAGTCAGGGACCATTGCCTGCTTCCTGTTGTTTTCATTCATTGTGGTTCCGCGCCGCCTGATCATTTCCTCTATCATGCTCAGAACTTCTTCATTTATAACCAGTCTGCTGTTAAAAAATTCACAGATGGTTTC
>JADDYF010000187.1 GCA_015712185.1 Bacteroidales bacterium | reverse complement strand
TCATATTTATAAAGCCCGAAGTTTGAAGTGATCCAAATTTCCCCGGCAGAATCCTCGAGGATCCTGCCGGTTTTATTGAGCGGGAAGAGTCCGGTTATATAGCTAAGAGTATCAATACTGTACCTCTTGAATGTTTCAGAATTCCTGTCGAAAGTAAAAACATCCTCACCGGTTAATAACCACAAAAGACCTTCCCTGTCTTCATGAATTAAGAAAATCCTGTTACATGGTTTAAGAAGGTCAGATGTATCAGGTGAAAAATGACTGAGTGTCCATGATTTCTGATCAAGCCGGTTAAGTGCTCCGAATGTTGCTATCCATAATATCCCTGAGCTATCCTCATAAATATCGGTAACAGTATTGCCTGCGAGACCTGTACTACCTGACGTATTGCCGTAAAAAGATTTATATTCTATCCCGTCAAAGCGATGTATCCCCGTGTAAGTACCCTGCCATAAAAAACCCTTCCTGTCGAAATAGAGACGGTAGGTTGATACATCAGCGCCGGGTTCAGTCACGGGGTAATTGAAGAACCGTCCCTGGAAGCTGTTCTTTTCAGGATAAATAAATTTCTGACAATAAATTAACCGGGGAATCAGAATGTACAGGAGGATCAATAATATTTTTGAAAATAAGCCAAACATATTAAGAGCAGGAAACCCTTCATGAATAGGAATCAGAATCAAGCACATAATTTACAAAATATTCTCCAAAAGCATAAGAAATACAGGCTCATTTACAGATAATCGCGTTGTGCGGTTGGAAGGCTCAGATATTCAGATATAAATAACGAGTATATAATGCGTTATGAGATTAACATTTAAATAAAAGAATATGTACCTGGCTGAAAAAGCATTACTATATTAGGGGATGGATTTAATTCAGAAATATGGCAGGACAGCACTGATAGCCGGTGCTTCAGAAGGAATCGGCGCTTCATTTGCATATTATCTTGCCGCAGCCGGCATGGATCTTGTTCTCATTGCCCGTCGTGTTCAGCCTTTGGGGCAATTAGCCGAACTGCTGAAAAATGAGCACAAAATAAATGTAACCTGTACCTCATGTGATCTGGCAGATCCGGATGCGTTAAGGCAGATACAGGAATCGATTAATGACAGGGAGATAAATTTACTGGTATACAACGCCGCGCAATCATACATTGGGCCGTTTACTATGAATTCCGCAGAGGATAACTCCCGGATCACACGCTTAAATATGATAACCCCGCTGAACATGGTCCATTATTTTGGAGAAAAAATGCTTGTTAAAAAGAGAGGAGCTGTAATTCTTATGACCTCACTGGCCGGGTTCCAGGGTAGCGGCTTTCTGACCCTTTATGCGGCAACTAAAGCTTTTAACCGTATTCTCGCCGAAAGTCTGTGGTATGAATGGAAAGACAGGGGTGTAGATGTGATTGCCTGTTGTGCGGGTGCTACTGCAACTCCCGGATATTTGAATTCCAATCCCGGAAGATCAGGATTTTTTGTACCCAGGGTTCAGTCTCCCGAAGAAGTCGTAAAAGAATGTCTCAGGAAGCTGGGCAGTCAGCCATCCGTGATCACCGGAAGCGGAAACAGGTTTGCATCATTTATAATGCAGAAGATCCTCCCGCGAAAACTGGCAATAACCATAATGGGTGATACAACCCGTAAGATGTACGGATTGTAAGTCTTCAGACTTTTACAAGGATCGGGCGTTAATAGATATACGGGATTATCCTCCATGGGACCTTCTTCCTGTAGGTTTCCCAGAGTTCACCGTATTTGAGTGCACATCGCTTATCGTCATCCCACTGGCGGGAAAATAATAAAAGAATATAGTATAAAGGATAAAGCCATGGCCAGATCAGGGCGGGATACCCTGTGCAGAGGATGATACCTGTAGCCATAAAGATTTCTCCAAGATAATTAATATGCCTGCTGGCACCCCAGAATCCATTAACAAGAAGAACATTGCTCCCATCGGTTATTGTTTCGGGCTTAAACCACAGAAATGGCTTCTGGGGATTCCTTTTGAAAAAGTACTTCTGCATATTGGCGCCACGGGCAAGCAGCCATCCGGTAAAGAAAATCAGGACATAGATTGCCAGTAGCCAGGCAGGGGTTTTTGGATCAGGCAGGTCGACAGTAGACCATAAAAAGATGGAATAGAAATAAGAATAAAACACTATGCATCCCCATACCAGCTTGAATCCGACTCTTTCGGCAAAAAGATCATAGGTATAGAGATGAACCTCCTCGAATATAAGGTAATCGATGATGAAATACGTAATTAATGCAGCTGACAGAAAAATACCTGCTGAGGACTGATCCCCAAACGTCATCCAGTGATGGGCAGAATAGCTCAGAACATTCAGCTCAAGCATCGTTGCACCCAGAAGATAGAGCCACATTTTCATGTCCACCCTTCCTCTGCAGAGCTGAAGATTCTCTTTTCTGCCTGTAAAAAGATCTGCTAAAAATGATTTTCTGACAGGTGAATAAGGCAATATAACCGCCAGGCTTAATAAAACACCAAGAGTGAATGCGCCTGCCAGACCGTACCATCTGTAAATGTACAGGTAATCAAAGGGGATTATTTCAAAAAATCCCAGAAGGAACCAGATTATTACAATAACGAGGAATACATAAATCCCATTCAGATGGTATTTAATTTTCTCGTCAGAATTTTTCCTGGTAACATATCCTGTTACCCATCTGCCGGGCAAAATCGCATTTAAAATAAATATTAGTCCTGAAATTAAAATCGGTGTGAAAAATCCCGGTATTTTATGCATGGTGATTTGTTATGCGTTAAAAATATAAATAAATTGCACTAAAGGTACCTGTAAGTATAAACAAAGTCTTGAAAAAGGTTTTTACTCTTGTTGCAGCATTTTATCTGGGATTCCCGGCATATTGCCAGCAGGAAGACTATTTTTTAAAACGTGGACTTGAAAAGTACCTCAAAAATGATTTCAGCGGAGCAATTATTGACTACTCCAAAGCTTTAGATATTAACCCCAACAATGCTGAGACCTATTTTAACAGAGGGCTGGCAAAGCTTTACGCACAGGATTACGGCGGAGCAATAACCGACTTTACAAACTCAATCGAGATCAATCCAGAATTATCTATGTGTTATAGCTACAGGGGTAATGCAAAATATAGCCTGCGCGATTACCAGGGTGCTATCGAAGACTATACAAAAGCAATCGGGCTGAATCCCCGCTTTGCCATAGCCTATAACAACCGTGGACTGGTCAGGTATGAAATCAATGATTTCGGAAATGCTGTTGAAGATTATAACAAGGCAATAGAGATTAATCCGTCATACGACAAAGCATATAATAACAGAGGACTGACGAAGTATGCCCTGAACGACCTGGTCGGTGCAGTTTCTGATTATACCCGGGCTCTTGAGATAAATCCCGGTAATTCAGCAGCTTACCACAACCGCGCAATTATCAGACATTTACAGAATGACTTCGCCGGTGCAATCTCAGATTACAATAAAGGGATCAGGCTAAACTCCGGAAATTTCGAGTTTTATTTCCGGAGGGGACTGGCAAAAGCGGGATCCGGGCAAACCAGGGCTGCAATCAGGGACTTCACCAGGACTTTAGAGATCGATCCTGAATATGCTGATGCATATTATCATAGAGGGATTCAAAAGAATAAACTGGGCAGTATTGAAAGTGCCTGCCTCGATCTGGGAAAAGCCCGTGAACTGGGATTTGATATCCCTGATCATGTTATGAGGGATATTTGTAAGGATTAAGTTCGGGAATATATCTTTTAATTTAATCTACGTATAATTAAACGTATAATAAAACGTATAATTATACGTAGAAAAGCTAATATCACTCAGGAATTTATTTATTTTTAAACCATTAACCTCCCTTCTTTGCGAAGCAGAGAAGGGGGTATGGGGGATGAGTTCATGCTAATTCTTCATGGATGTCTATATTTCCCCCGATATTCCCTCTTAAGTAATGCAGATGCCTGCGGATTTCCAATGATTTCGTTCTTCTCCTGGTCCCATTTTACAGTTGAGCCTGTATAATAAGAAACCATCGCAAGCTGAACAGTAGCGGTGGACTGGAATGCATCATCCGGAGGACAGCTGATCAGGCTTTTATCTTTCTTTCGTACGGCTTCGAGGAAGTTCCTTACATGGTTGTCCTGCATCATCGGAGTCGGGAGCGGGAGATCCTCCCTCTTTATGTCTTTCCCTGTTGAGAAAATAACCACTTTCGAATCTTCGGCAAACAGGGTACCTTTATCCCCGTAGAAGAAAATCCCGTTGTTGAACTCCCTGGTCACATCGCCATTGCCCCATAACCTGTGCTGCCAGAGCACGGGAGCTTTTCTGAAGACCATTTCGGCGGTAAGTGTATCAGGTGTTGTTATCTGGTCTTTAAGTACATATATCCCTCCTGTTGTATGGAATTCTGAAGGCATACCCTCTCCCATTATCCTGCGGATGATATCTATGTGATGTATACCCCAGTCGACAAGGTGGCCGTTGCCATACTCCTTTTCAAGCCTCCATGTTCTGTGCCCTATGCTCGGCCGGTAATCGAGCTTTGGTGCAGGTCCGCACCATTCCTCCCAGTCAAGTGATGGCGGGGGCGGCTGGATCTTTGTATCCTGGGGAACGGGATTGTAATGTATCTGCGCAACGATCCGGTGAACCTCTCCTATCCTTCCGTTTTTTATCAGCTCTTTTGTTTTCATAAATGCCTGACTCTGGCGTCGCTGGAATCCGATCTGGACAATATTCCCGGCTTTTCTCCAGGCATCCACCATCGCGATTCCCTCAGTTACATCATACGAAAGAGGTTTTTCACAATACATGTCAAGCCCCTTCCGGCAAGTTGCAATGAACTGAAGGGAATGCCAGTGTGGTATTGTCCCGATAAAAACAGCCTCCAGTCCTTTCATATCAATAAGTTCCTGGTAATATTTAAATGTTTTCGGCCGTGTTCCCTGGAGCTTTGCTATCTCATCAGCACTGGCCGACAGGTGATCAGTGTCCACATCACAAACTCCTATGACCTCCGCTGCTCCGCTTTTCAGTGCTGCAGTCGTATCAACCATCCCGTACCATCCTGCACCGATAAGTCCGATCTTAAGCTTGCGGTCCGGCTGATTCACAGGTATATAAAATGATGCAGCCATAGCCGCAGAACCCATTGCTGCAGTCCCGATGAATTTTCTTCTTTTCATAGTTTGTTTAATTTAATTCCGTTCAGATTTTCGTTCTAATTTATGATTTTTTAGTCAATCTGTAAACCATCTGTTATTCATTCGCTGGTCGTACAATCCTTACTTTAAGCAGCATTGCACCGTTTCCGCAATAATTGTATTTTTACAGTCTATTATTGCCTGAATGAGATCAACCCTTTTATTTACCGATGCCCTGAAGCTTAAAAGACCGAATGCTTTCAATGTCATGCTTAAGCCTGCAGGTCCGTCGTGCAACCTTAACTGTACCTATTGCTATTACCTCGAAAAGCAAAAATTGTTCACAGGCAAGACATTTAGGATGACGGACGAGCTGCTTGAGAACTTTACCAGGCAGTTTATTGAAGCCAACGAAGTACCGGTTGTCACATTCACCTGGCAGGGAGGCGAACCGACATTGATGGGACTCGATTTTTTCAGGAAAGCTTTTTATTACCAGAAGAAATATGCAGGCGGTAAAAGGATTGAAAATGCTTTCCAGACGAACGGGACGAGACTGAACGATGAATGGTGCAGGTTCTTTACAGACAATAATATACTGGTTGGTATTTCGATTGACGGTGCAGAACATAATCATGACCGTTACCGGAAGACATTCTCCGGCGGACCGACGTTCAAAAGGGTAATGAAGGGTATTGAACTGCTTCAGAAAAATAAAGTGGAGTTCAATACTCTTAGTGTTGTCAATGATTACAATGTTCATTATGCAACCGAGACCTACCGGTTCCTGAAAAAGACAGGAAGCGGATTCATGCAGTTCCTTCCTGTTGTCGAGCGTACTTCTGTCAATAACAAAGAGACAGAACTATCGCTCATTGCCCCGATTCACGGTAATAGTGCCAGTCTCACCGAATGGTCTGTCGGTTCAGAAGATTTCGGGAAATTCCTCATTGCCATTTTCGATGAATGGGTCAGAAATGATGTTGCCAGGTATTATGTACAGATCTTTGATGCCACGCTTGCGAATTATGTCGGTGAGAATCCCGGGATATGCGTCTTTAACGGTACCTGCGGCGATGCACTTGTCATGGAACACAACGGCGACCTTTTTTCGTGCGACCATTTTGTTTACAACGAATATTTCCTGGGAAATATCACCGATACACCGCTCATCGATCTGGTGAAATCGCAGCAGCAGTTCGATTTCGGTATCGATAAAAGAAACAGGCTGC
>JADDYF010000182.1 GCA_015712185.1 Bacteroidales bacterium | reverse complement strand
CTCTTGCTGCAAGCATATTCCACTATGGGGAAATTAACATACGGGAACTTAAAAAATATCTGAGAAAGGCAAATATAGCAGTAAGGTTATAACCTCTATAGCCTCAGCATACAGGATGAAATATTAGAATATATACTGTTAAATATGAACCAGATTAATTTCAGTAAGGGAAACGGTCTTGTACCAGCTGTAATACAGGATAATACAACCCTCCAGGTACTGATGGTGGGTTTTATGAACGAAGAAGCCCTTGAAAAGACAAGGAAAGAAGGAAGGGTGACATTCTTCAGCAGGAGTAAATACAGATTATGGACAAAGGGGGAGACCTCGGGCAATTATCTGACTGTTAAAGATATAACAGCTGATTGCGACAACGATTCCATCCTGATCAGGGTTGATCCGGCTGGTCCGGTTTGCCACACGGGTAATACATCATGCTTCGGTGAAGATTCTCCCGGTGGATTTCTGTACAGACTTGACAGGATCGTCAACCAGAGGATAAAAGATGATGTACCTGATTCATATACCAATAAAATATATCGGCAGGGAATAAACAAGGCGGCCCGTAAAGTTGGAGAAGAAGCAATAGAACTGATAATTGAAGCGAAAGATCAAAATAATGACCTGTTTATAAATGAGGCCGCAGACCTTCTGTACCATCTTCTGATCCTGCTCAGGACCAAAGGATTCAGCCTGACAGATATTGAGGAGTGTCTCATGAAACGTCATACGGAAAGCCGCTGACAGCGATTGACGCAAAGCCTTTCATGCCAATGGCTTGTCAGGTCTGCAACTTAAAAAAATATATATTATTCAGATAAAATATTCTATTTTTCTTTGAATTTGTAAAAAATAGCATACTTTTGTAAGCCAATACTTCGACATTATGAATATTATACACAACTATTTTCCCTTTTATTTCTATTTCTATTTTAAAAAGAGATAAGGGGATTGTTGTGTACATAAAGATTCTATATGAGCAATGTCCCCGGAAACGGGGCTTTTTTTTTAAAAGGAACGGACATGAAAATTGCAATACAGGGAGAAAAAGGAAGCTTTCATGAAGTTGCCGCACGGCAGTATTTCAGTGATAATAACATTGATATTGTCCCTTGTACAACGTTCGACCTGACTTTAAAGGTTGTAAAGGATAACATGGCTGATTTTGCCATAATAGCTATAGAAAATGCCAGATCGGGAAGCATCCTTTATAACTATACACTCATCAGGGAGTCAGGGATGAAAATAATTGGAGAGCATAATCTGAGGATCAAACAGAATCTTATGGCTCTTGCAGGCCAGTCAATTGAATCGATAAAGGAGATCAGGTCACATCCCATCGCCCTTGCCCAGTGTATGGCATTTCTGAACCATTTACACGGAGTTACTCTTATAGAAACCGATGATACTGCAGGAAGTGCCAAATACATCAGTGAGAATAAGCTGGAAGGGGTTGCAGCAATAGCTTCCACGGGCGCTGCTGAGCTGTATGGACTTGAGATAATTGCCCCTGGAATTGAGACCTATAAAAAAAATTATACACGTTTTCTTATAATCGGAAAAGCGGAGGATGCCAGGAGTGACGGGAATAAGGTATCAATATGTTTTGCAACCGGGCATAAACCCGGATCGCTGGCCGCTGTGCTTGTCCGGCTGGCTGAACTCGAGATCAACCTGTCAAAGATCCAGTCGGTACCCCGGTTAAACGGTGAGTGGGAATATATGTTCTACGTCGATCTCGAACTGAACGATGACCATGATATTGGTCTTATAGAAAATGTACTTGCCAATTACACCTCAAATCTCGAGGTGCTTGGCATTTTTAACAAATGCGAAAAACTATATGAAGGTTAAACCGGCCAGCAGGACTGAAGCAGTCCAGGAATATTATTTCTCGCGGAAGCTCAGGCAGATTGATGAAATGAGGAAAGCGGGCGTCGATATCATCAATCTTGGGATCGGAAGCCCTGATCAACCGCCTTCTGAGAATACGATTAGCCGGCTTAAGGAGGTGGCTGAAAAACCAACATCTCACGGATACCAGAGTTATTCAGGAATTCCGGCGCTGAGGAAAGCATTTGCCGGATGGTACAGAACATATTTCAATGTTGTGCTCAATCCCGAAAGTGAAATCCTTCCTCTAATCGGTAGTAAGGAAGGTATAATGCATATCACGATGGCATTTGTAAACCAGGGCGACGAGGTTCTCATCCCTGATCCCGGATACCCGACTTATTCATCAGTTACAAGCCTCATTGGCGGTAAAGTCAGGTATTATAATCTGAAAGAAACCAGCGGCTGGCAGCCCGACCTTCAGGAACTGGAACAGAGTGATCTGACAAGGGTGAAGCTGATGTGGATCAATTATCCGCATATGCCCACCGGAACCAGGGCATCACAAGGCCTGTTTAATAAGCTTGCAGGATTTGCACTCAGACATAACATTCTTCTTTGCAACGATAATCCATATAGTTTCATACTGAACAAAGATCACCTCAGCCTTCTTTCTGTAAGGGGAGCCATGGATATCGCACTGGAGCTTAATTCGCTCAGCAAATCGCATAACATGGCAGGCTGGCGAATCGGAATGGTCGGAGGACACAGTGAATACATCAAAAATATTCTGAAGGTAAAGAGCAACATGGATTCGGGTATGTTCCTGGCACTGCAGTCAGCTGCTGCCGAAGCACTTAATAATCCTCCCTCGTGGTACGACAGTATAAACGCCGTTTATGCCCGCCGTCGAAAAATTGCCGAGGAAATATTGAGTCTCATGAAGTGCAGATTTGATAAAGATCAGGTCGGATTATTTGTATGGGGAAGAATCCCGGAAGAGATAATAAATCCTGAACTTTACATCGAGGAATTGCTTATAAAAGCTCATGTTTTTATTACTCCGGGCTTTATATTCGGATCAAACGGTATGAGGTATATACGAATCTCCCTCTGTGCTGATGAGTCTGTCCTCATGGAAGCAAGGAAAAGGATCATATCCTATTTAAGGAACATTCCCATAGTCAGATAACTATTTGATAATCTATAACCAATAAAACAAATGACAGTTGCTGTAGTCGGAATCGGGCTTATCGGGGGATCGCTGGTGATTGACCTTCGTAAACGGAAGTTTGCTGATAAAATAATCGGTGTTGATACAAATCTCCAGCACGTGAATATAGCCAGGCTTTGCGGATTCATTGATGAAGCCGACACTCTTGAAAATGCAGTTGACCGGAGCGACCTTATCTTATTATGCACTCCCGTAGACACGAACTGCATTATGCTGCCCGGCATACTCGACAGAATAGCCGGTACCTCAAAAGTGGTGACCGATATGGGTTCAACTAAATCGAGCATTGCGGAAGCATCCAAAGATCATCCGGCACGTGGAAGATATGTGGCAGCGCACCCGATGGCCGGAACCGAATACTCGGGACCCCTGGCAGCCATCGGAAAGCTGTTTGATTATAAGCCGGCCATTATCTGCGATCCCGGGCTCAGCGATACAGATGCTCTTTCCATGGTCGAAAAGATGCTCGGTATCCTGAATATGCGTGTGGTCTATATGAACTCGGCAATCC
>JADDYF010000154.1 GCA_015712185.1 Bacteroidales bacterium | reverse complement strand
CTGAAATATTCCCTTTTCTAACTTTTCTTATCACGAACACAGAGTTTTATTCTGAGTTGCACTGCATTCAAACCGTGTTAATCGTGTAAACTCCGTGTGACCCCGTCCCGATAGCTATCGGGACCGAGGTTAAATTCTTCCTCCCTGATAATGCCGATTTTCAGTTTTTACCGGTTTTGACAACATTATTTTTTAGGATAATACAAAATCTAGAGTTTTTATGGAAGAAGTTTTATGTTTGTTTCATGTATTTTGTTTAACTTGTATAACGAAATTTATATACATGGATGTAAAAATCCATTCTTTACTAAAGCCGGCAAACGAATAATCACTGTAACTATTTTACCTTTTTAATAACTAAAACCATTAACCTATGAAAAAGCAAATTTTACTCAGTTTGATCTTTACTCTCCTTTGTGGGATGATCTATGGACAGCACCTTATAAGGGTGAACAACAATCCGGCTGCAGATGCGGATTACACAACATTGCAGGCTGCAAACGATAATGCCCTCGCCGGGGATACTATTTATGTGGAAGGTTCAACGACCATTTATGATGGTGCCTCTGTCGACAAAAAACTTGTTATAATCGGCCCCGGTTACTTTCTTATCGACAACGACAGTACACAGGCAAATGGTCTTATTGCTAACATCTCAGGAAGTTTAACTTTTCAATCTGGATCATCTGGCAGTTCAATTACTGGTTTAACCTGTACGAACGTTTATATTTATGTAAATAACATAGAAGTTACTAGATGTGATGTTGATTTTATTGGTATTTACGCTGTGGTTGAAAATATCCTTGTCTCTCAAAATTATTTGGGCCAAATTAATGTTGACGCTTATAGTGGAAAAATGACCAATTCAATAATTTCCAACAATATAGTTCAAAGCCAGATAGCTGCTGGAAGTAGCAGTGGGCCTATTCAGGTTATTAATAATGTTGTGCTTGCACAAACTTCATCCCCGATTAGTGTTTATAATTCAAACATTGCGAATAACATAACCTGTCATGCTACCTATAAGATAATTGAAAATACTGGTAATACCATCACCAATAACATTTCAGCTGCTGCGGGTACAAATGAGAATGGAAACAAATACAGTGTTCCCATGACAACTGTTTTCGTCGACTATAGTGGATCTCTTAACTACAGTGATGATGCAAAGTGGAAGTTAAAAGCCGGATCGCCTGCTATAGGGGCTGGTGTCGGCGGGGTCGATTGCGGTGTTTTTGGTGGGCCTACTCCATACGTTTTATCGGGAATTCCTCCTTTACCTCATATTTATGAAGCTGCAATACCGGGTGTCGGATATTCCGGTTCCGGACTTTCGTGCACAGTAAAAATCAAAGCAGGGAAATAGCCATTCCAACACGGTGAAAAATGAAAAAACTACCGTTAATAATTGCTTTTATTTTTTCTGTTCTGTTATGTACAGGGCAGAATATAAATAAAGCGGAATACTTTATCGACACCGACCCGGGTTACGGACTGGCAATCCAGATACCGGTATCAGTACCGGCGGATAAGGTGTCACTAAGTTTTCTGGTGAATACAGGCGGGCTCTCCGAGGGCTTCCATATGATAGTCCTCAGGGCACGTGACGATGACGGCCGCTGGAGCACAACCCGGCAGCAGGTCTTTTATGTTTATGAGACCGAGAGTGTAACAGAGTCGAACATTAACAAGGCAGAATACTTCATCGATACCGACCCCGGTTTTGGACTGGCAACAGCGATCCCGGTTGCTACACCGGCGAAAAAAGTGGCATTGAACTTTACGGTGAACACCTCCACCCTGTCACAGGGCTTCCATATGATTGTCCTGAGAGCCCGCGATGTGCTTGGCCGCTGGAGCGCCACACGGCAGCAGGTCTTTTATGTGTACGAGACTGAGAATGTAACAGAGTCGAACATTAACAAGGCAGAATACTTTATCGATACTGACCCCGGTTTTGGATTGGCTACAGCAATCCCGGTTACTGCACCGGCGAAAAAAGTTGCATTGAACTTTACTGTGAATACCTCCCCCCTGGCACAGGGTTTCCACATGATAGTTCTGAGAGCCCGGGATGTACTGGGCCGCTGGAGCAGTACCCGACAGCAGGTATTCTATCTGTATAAGACAATCCCGTCTTCGACTGCAAATATAACGGGCATTGAATACTTTATTGACACCGATCCCGGCTTTGGAAAAGGAACCTTTGTGGCTGCTGCCGCACCGGGAAGTAAAGTAAATATGGATTTTGTTGCCAGTCTTGGTGGAAAGACAGAAGGCGATCACCTCTTATATATCAGGAGCAAGGATGCGCTTAACCGCTGGAGTCATCCTTATATACATGCTTTTAATCTACTACCAGATGGTGTTGGTAAAGTGAAGGTCACACCATGGTTCAAAATGTACCCCAATCCGAATGAAGGTAATTTCATTATAGACTTTACCGATCTTCAGAACCAGACAATAAAAATAACAATAAGCGATCTGAACGGACGGGCGCTCTATTCAAATGAGCTGGAAGGCGAAAACATACCCTTATCCGTTGACCTGCCTTCAGGTGTTTATATCCTGAAAGTAGTCGCAGGAGATAAATCCTTTGTGCAGAGACTTGTGATTAACAGATAATATGAAGTAGTTCAGATTCTTGAGAAAAAGGCTGTTTCAAAAGTCCTTTGTGTTACTTTGCGATGCACTTTGTGTTCTTAGTGGTTAAACTTAAATCATTGAACCACAAAGGATCCACAAAGGTAGCACGAAGAGCACAAAGGAAGATAAACCTCGAGTAGAAACTTTTGAAACAGCCTTTTTCTTTTGTAATAATCCCCAAAAAGCTAAATTTGTCAAAACCTTTCTAATGACTTTGAAGGTAGAGGACCTCGAAGATCAGTCAAAATTCAGGGAGCTTCTCAGGATCCCGTACGACGAACTCTTAACTTTTATCCTTGATTATCTAAGAAGGAAGTCGGGATTAATGATATTCTTCTGGTGCTGCTGCCTGGTTTTCATAGCTGTGGCGCTGAATGTCAGGTTAAATATAGCCGGTTATTTCCCTTTTAAAAACATATTGTTTCATTCAATGCTTGGACTTATAATCTTTCCCATCCTGCTGATACCGGTCCATGAATCTTTACATATTATTCCATATTTCCTTACAGGCGCAAGGAATATCAGGTTCGGAATGGATCTTAAACAGTATATGTTCTATGTCACCGCGCACAGGTTTGTAGCAAACCGGAAACAGTTCAGCCTTGTTGCCCTGACACCTTTTATACTCACCAGTGCATCGCTGCTTTTCATGGTTCTTGTCCTTCCAGGATTGTGGAAATGGAGCCTCTCCCTCCTTCTCTTTGTACATGCAACAATGTGCGCAGGTGATTTTGCAATGCTTAACTTTTATCATGTCAATAAAGCAAAGAAGATCTACACCTGGGATGATGCCGATAAGAAAATTGCATATTTTTATGAAGAGCTGTAGAAGGAATAATGGGGTGATGGGGTGAAGGGAGAAAATCCGTGAAACCTTCGGTAAAAAAACAAATTTATTTATTCAAAATAGAACCATCATGAAGAAATTGACAATTATTGTACTATTACTAACGATCACAAATTCCCTTGTCCTCAGCCAGAGGAATACACTTAACATCCCCGATCTGCCGGGGTATGTAACGCTGAAATGCGATTTTCATATGCATACGGTTTTTTCCGATGGTATCCCGTGGCCGACAATGAGGGTCGGAGAGGCTTACCGCGACGGCCTCGATGCCATAGCAATAACTGATCATATTGAATATTCTCCCAAGAAGGATTATATCCCTGTCGATCATAACGCAGCCTGGAAAATATGCGAGGGACTCGCCAGGGAATATAATATTATCCTTGTTCACGGTGCAGAACTGACCAGGTCGATGCCTCCCGGACATGTAAATGCACTGTTTATCACTGATGCCAGCCTGCTTGCAGTCGATTCAATCATGGACGCTTATGAAGCTGCCATCAAACAGGGCGCATTCCTTATGTGGAACCATCCCGGGTGGAGATCACAGCAGCCTGATGGTATACCAAGAATGTATGATATTCATTTCAGGCTTATCCAGAACAAGTGGCTTCACGGAATCGAGTTTTTCAATGACAGCGAGTACTATCCCCTGGTAATGACATTCTGCAGGCAATATAACCTTGCAGTAATGGCCAGCAGCGATAACCATGGAATAATAAGCGAGGATTATCAGCCACCCTCCCACAGGCCAATGACATTGGTATTCGCAAAAGAGAGAACACACGATGCCCTTAAGGAGGCTATGTTCGCCGGACGGACCCTTGCGTATTTCAACAATACTGTTACCGGAAAGGAGGAATTTGCGAGACCATTTTTCAACCAGTGTATTTCAGCCGGCAGACCTTACACCGAGAATTCCAGGAACATCTTTTTTGAGATAACAAATAAGTCGGATGTACCATTTTACCTGGAGAATGGTCCTGAAGGCGCTCCGGCAACGATAAACCTTCCGGCAAATTCAGTGACAAGGGTCGCTCTCAGCAAAAAAGTCACAGCACCGCTGACCTATGATGTGAAAAATGTCATTACAGGAGAGAACGAGGTATTGAAGGTGGAATTGAGATACTGAAAAGTTGAAAAGGTTTAAGAAGTTGAAAAGGTTTAAGAGGTTGAAGCATAAAGAAATTCTTCATTTCAACCTTTTCAACCTTTTTCAACCTTCGACCTCCGTAGCTTTCCGCCACAGTCGTAGCCTTGGCAGAGGCTGTAGCGAAGGAGGTCTTTCAACTTTCTATCAAAATCTCTGCTTCGCCAGTTTAAGAATATCATCACCTTTGACGATGGGACGCATCCTGAAGGAGTAACCATAGCTGTTTCCCACTAGCCGGTACTGAAGATGGATCGGCGCTCCCCATGAATTGTCCCCGCCAACACCCATCTGCCCGAGGTCAACATTGAGATTTACAAAATCGCGCGGTTTCAGATCAATGGTATGTGTATTTGCTGTTTTTGCATCAGGCCGGTATTGTGACAGCTTGCCTGGCGATTCGAAGTCATCGTGTACATAATTAAGTGCTGCAAAGCAAAAGAGCGGATTTCCGCTGATAAGAATCCCGGTTTCGTTATCGTCGGTAAGTGTAAGCCATCGCGTATCAGTTTTGTACCCGTTTTCCTGTGGTCTGATATAGGGTACATACTGATCGGCGACTGTGCTTTCATATAACCCTACATCTGCCGAAGTTTTCCTGTCCGCATAGTTTTCGTGCGGTCCGCGGCCAAACCATTTCAGGTTTGTCAGGTCTTCGGGCAGCTGCATCTGCATACCCATTCTTGGTATCTCCGGCTGTTTCGAGGAAACCTTCGAGAATGTATTCGAGATCACAACGTCACCTGAGCCATAGACACTATATACCGATGAATAACCCGCAATCTTCTCTCCCTGCAATCCTTTGATATCGTAATTAAAGGTTAAAACGACTTTTCCGAGTGCAGGCTGACTGATATTTGCCCTGGTCACTGCTGTCCTCTCCCCTGCTTTCTTCCAGATACCAAGCAGCCTGTCCATATTGTACCCGTAATCATTATCAGTCGGAGGTCTCCAGAAATCGGGCTCAGGGCTTTTCCTTATAAGCTCCCTGCCCTTGTATGTGTAGGACTCCATTTTCCCGTTCTCCAGGTTAAAGACAATCTTCATATCAGCGCCGCCTATCTCAAGCTTATTGCCGGAAGTATTTGTCTGAAGTATTGCCAGCTCTCCCTGGCTGAAAGCTACGGGTCTTCCTTCAAAAGGTAGCTTAAACTGTGCTGTGGCATATGTATGATCTTCAGGGACCAGGTTCCACTCCTCGTTTCTCGATATCCTCAGGTTAAGGAAATATTCCGCACCCGGTGCCGGTTTAATTTTGTCTACCGGGACCATTATCCTCAGCCCGGCATGCGGCTTCAGGTCCGGAATAGGTATCTTTCCCGATTGTATTATAGATCCGTCAGAAACCACTTCCCAGTCAAAGCCGAAATCGGTCAGGTTTGTAAAATCATATTTGTTTTTTATCATTATCAGCCCTGCCTTAAGATCGACAGGTTCAAAACCAACATACTGATATACTTTTTTGACCTCATTCAGCCCTGGCTTCCCGGTCCTGTCGGGCCATGTAAGCCCGTTAAGGCAGAAATTGCCGTCGCTCGGAACACCCGGTTCACCGTAATCACCTCCATACGTCCAGTATTGCTCACCGGTTTCGCTTGTTTTAAGCAGCCCCTGGTCGACCCAGTCCCATACAAACGCACCCTGAAGCTTCGGGTATTTCTCGATGACATCCCAGTAATCCTGCAGGTTGCCTGTCGAGTTGCCCATTGCGTGTGCATATTCGCACAGGATCAGAGGTCTGTCATTCTTTTCGTCTTTTGCATAAGCTTCTATCTGCTCAATCAGCGCATACATCGGGCATACTATATCAGTATGTCTTTCGGTCGTGTTGGTGCTTTTCTCCGCCCGCTCATACTGTACCGGGCGGGTTAAATCCCTTTGTTTTGTCCACTTGTAATTATTCAGGAAATTATGCCCGTCGCCGGCTTCATTCCCAAGCGACCATATTATGACCGAAGGATGGTTCTTGTCCCTTTCGACCATGCTCTGCATCCTTGCAAGATGTGCAGCAGCCCACTCCGGTTTATCTGCTAATGTAACATCTTTATCATACCCGATCCCATGCGATTCGATGTTTGCCTCGTCAACGAGGTAAAGGCCATATCTGTCGCACATTTCATACCACAGTTCCTGCTGCGGATAATGTGACGTCCTTACTGCATTGATATTATTGCTCTTCATCACACGTATATCTTTCAGAATCAGTGCCTCGCTGATAACATGTCCATTCAGATCATCATGCTCATGCATATTGGTGCCTTTCAGACGGATTGCAACTCCGTTGACGAGAAGCTGTGAATTGACTATCTCAACTTTACGGAATCCTGTCTTTGCACT
>JADDYF010000129.1 GCA_015712185.1 Bacteroidales bacterium | reverse complement strand
AAAGCCATTTTCTGCCTCATTACAATTTTATTTTTCCAGGTTTTATTTTTATCTGACGCCTGTGCCCAATATCCGGGTATAGATGAGGCAATAGCAAAACACCGTAAAGGGGAATTGACTATCAGGGCAAAACGGGGAGACAAGGTGACCGTCGAACAGCTGAACCACGAATTCTGGTTCGGATGTGCTATCAGCAACGGACTTGCAGGAGGGATGAATGAGAATGATCTGCGACAGTACAAGGAGAAATTCCTGCAGAACTTTAATTCAGCTGTCACTGAAAATGCTGTGAAGTGGGGAAATATGGAGCGGCAGAAAGGTGTGGTGAATTATTCAGTTGTTGACGGGATTCTGAAGTGGACAGAGGAAAATAATATACCCCTCAGGGGGCATAACCTGTTCTGGGGTATTCCCCAGTTTGTCCAGCAATGGGTGAAGGATCTTGATGATAATGAGCTCAGACAGACTCTGCAGAACAGAGCTGAGACGGTAATGCGCCGTTACAGGGGACGCTTTGCTGAATATGATCTGAACAACGAGATGATACACGGTAACTATTATGAAGACCGGCTTGGTCCCGATATAACTAAACTAATGGCTCAATGGGCGCATAACGGTGATCGCGACGCCAGACTCTGGTTAAATGATTATGATATCCTGACGGGAAACAGGCTGGCAGATTATATGGCTCATATACGCAAATTACTGAAACAGGGAGTTCCAATAGCAGGAATCGGTGTCCAGGGACATCTTCATGCAGAAACATTCGACAGAACGCAGCTTAAGAATGCACTCGATTCGCTGGCTGTCTTTAAGCTGCCGGTACGCATAACCGAATTTAATATGCCCGGCCAGCGTTCAAAATACTACAGGGAAAAGATATTTACAATGACTCCCGAAGAAGAGGCATTAAATGCAAGGGAAATTGTTGATTATTACAGGATCTGTTTTTCACATCCGGCGGTTGAAGGCATCCTAATGTGGGGATTCTGGGAAGGAGCTAACTGGATACCTGTTTCATCACTTTATAAACGCGACTGGACTCAGACGCCTTCCGGAAAAGCTTATCAGGACCTTATTTTCAGGGAATGGTGGACAAAAGAATCTGGCAGCGCAGGCAGGGGAGGGATATATTCAACACCGGCATTCTACGGGAAATACAGGATAACCGTCAATGGTGTTTCAAAGGAGGTTAGCCTGACGAAAGCGACTGGAAAGTTAACTGTGGATTTCAGAAAGTAGTCGGAAAGGATCTGTAGTTTCTTCATGGCAAATAGCTTTTTTGAATTCAAGCAATTCAAAATATTCCAGGATAGATGTGCATTCAAGGTCGGTACTGACGGGGTGCTTCTGGGAGCCTGTGCGGATTTAGCAGGAGCCGGAAAAATACTTGATATCGGTACCGGAACAGGCCTGATAGCGCTTATGCTGGCTCAGCGGTGCGATGCAGAGATTACTGCCATTGAACCCGACAGAGGATCGTTCGAACAGGCTTCAGGTAATGTCAGAAATAGTAAATGGCACAAGAGAATAAGGGTCATAAATACCGATCTTCAGAGTTTCGATCCCGGCGTCGTCAGGTTTGATCTTATAGTAACTAATCCGCCATTCTTCACCGACTCGCTGAGAAATCCCGATCCGGGTAAAGCGGCAGCCAGGCATAATGTAACACTGAATACTGACGAGTTGCTGAAAGGAGTAGTACGACTCCTTGGCAATAACGCCAGCTTTCAGACGATTATGCCTTATGCCGAGGGAAATATTTTAATCGCTGAAGCCGGGGAATACGGACTGTTTTGCAACAATATTCTGAAGATAAGACCATTACCTGCATCACCGGTCAGGCGCCTTATCCTTAACTTTTCACAAAATCAGCTGAAGCCGGCCGAAAAATTCCTGACTATCGAATACGGGAAGAGGCACAATTTCACCGAAGAGTACATAAATCTGACAAAAGATTTTTATCTGAAATTCTGATAAATAAGAACAAACAAGAACTTTGATTGAATGAAGAAAAAAGAACAAACGAAGTCAGAAATCAGAAGTTCTTACTACGCTGTTCATTTGTTCAAATGATTTTAACCCGCTGGCGCAGATTAGCAATCCGTGCCAGCATTAAGTAACGCGCCAGCTTTTATTCATTTCTTGCTTGAACTATCAGTTGATCATCTCACTTTCCGGTAGGCCGAATTGCTCTTTCATTTCAATACCGAGTGTCTTTAGCTCTTCAATGATGGGATTATAGATTTCCTGATGGACAGGTCTGTAAACTCCCTTAAGGTTTATTGTCCTGGCGAGTATCAATTTTACGGCAATTGATGCAGGCAGGGCAACTGTCCTGGCAATAGCAGTGTTGGTTGCCGGGGACCCGAAATCGAGCATCGACGATTTTATTACTTCCTTACTGCCATCAGGCCAGGCTGCAAGGAAGATATGCTGCATTACCACCATATCGCGCTCATTCTTCTGCAAAGACATTCTGTTTATCATCCTGTCGGAGGTTAATTCAAAAGGTGTGGTTTCGGTATAATCAAGGATTTCGTCACTGAAAAATCCCAGGAATTCAAATGATCTGATGATGTCAGCACTCTCAACAACCCCAAGTTTCGCAGCGACAGACCTTTTAAGATCATCAGTCGCCAAGCCACTTCTTTCTGCCAGGAATTGGTGATAGCTCTTTCCGGCGCAGCTGACAGGAGTATCGTCGAGCATGTTAAACCTCTTCATGGCATCGAGCGTTTCGCACCATCCCCTGAAACGGAAAGTGCCGCGATAGATTGTCGAAGCTTCAGGTATGCCGTAAATATCAAG